>CAXPUI010000084.1:0-6486 GCA_964220205.1 Candidatus Allofontibacter communis
TCGGTCGGTGGTTGGGGAGCCAGTGCCATCAACTACATCGAATCGGGGGACAACGGGGTAAGCTGGACCAAACCCAGGCGGCTGGTGACCTCACCTTTCTTGAATATAAGCACCCTGGTTCGAACGAACGCACTGGACAGGACTGATGGCACTATCGAATTACCTGTTTACCACGAATTTGCCGGCAAATTTTCTGAAAGCCTGGTGATTTCCCGCGATCTAAGGGTCATCGACAAGCGACGAATCTCGTGGGGCAAAGACTCACTGCAGCCGGCGATCGCACCGCTTGCTGAATCGAACGCGCTCGCCCTGCTGCGTTATGCCGGTGCGCCACCCGGCAGGGTCTGGTCTTCAACAACGTCGGACAGCGGGTCGACCTGGACCCCGCCCACATTGACCGACCTGGCGAACCCTAATGCGGCGGTGGCTTTGCTCAATACCGGCGACGGTAACCTCCTGCTCGCGCTGAACGACACAGAAGACGGCAGAAACCGTCTCAGCCTGGCCACCCGCACCATCAGCGGTGAAACGTGGGCGATTGTAAAGACACTTGAGTCGCAACCGGATACGCCTGAGCAGGAATTCGAGTTTTCCTATCCTTCGATGGTGATGGACAAGGAGCAGAACATTCACCTCGTCTATACCTGGAACCAGAAGCGAATAAGACACGCAAAATTCAACCTGAACTGGGTAAACAATTCACAGGCGGGAACGCTATAATGCGCGGCTCGAATGACTAGCCCCGAACAAAGGACCTACCATGACTGAATCTGTTTATATCGCCTCAGGTGCACGCACCCCCATGGGCGGCATGCAAGGCTGCTTTACTGATCTAACCGCCGTAGACCTGGGTGGTGTTGCTATTGCCGAAGCAGTCGCTCGCGCGAACCTGTCTGGAGCCGACGTTCAGGAAGTCATCATGGGTTGTGTTTTACCCAATGGCTTGCGTCAGGGACCTGCCCGCCAGGCAGCCATGGACGCTGGCATTCCTGTCGAATCAGGTGCTACCACCATTAACAAGCTGTGCGGCTCCGGCATGAAGGCGACGATGCTGGCTCATGACCTGATCAAGGCTGGCAGCAATGACATCATGGTTGCCGGCGGCATGGAAAGCATGACAAATGCACCCTATATGCTTCCCAAGGCTCGGGGCGGGATGCGCATGGGACACGGAGAAATCCAGGATTCCATGTTCACCGATGGCCTGGAAGACGCTAAAACCGGCAAGGCCATGGGAGCCTTCGCCCAGGACGTCGCAGATCAGTATCAACTGACCAGGGAAGAAATGGACGAATTTGCGATTACCTCCCTGACCCGGGCACAGAAGGCGATCGACGACGGGTCACTGAAAGACGAAACGGTACCGGTCACGGTTAAGACCCGTAAAGGGGAAGTCGTCGTCAGCGATGATGAACAGCCTGGCAATGCTAACCTGGAAAAAATTCCTACCCTGAGGCCGGCATTCAAGGCAGATGGGACCGTCACAGCCGCCAACTCCAGTTCTATTTCGGACGGCGCATCAGCACTGGTGCTCGCTAGCGAGTCAGCGACCAAAGAAAAAGGTCTGACCCCGATGGCAAAGATAGTGGGGCATGCTACCAATTCCCGCCATCCCTCAGAATTTACACTGGCACCGATTGGCGCGATAGAAAAGTTACTCGATAAAGTCGGGTGGGATAAAGAAGACGTTGATCTGTTTGAAATCAATGAAGCCTTTGCCATGGTCACCATGTTAGCGATAAAAGAACTCGGCCTTGATCACGATAAAGTCAACATACACGGTGGTGCCTGTGCCCAGGGGCATCCCGTTGGCTCCAGCGGTTCTAGAATCATCGTTACTCTCATGTACGCGCTGAAAAAGCTTGGTAAAAAACGTGGCGTTGCAGCCCTGTGTATCGGCGGGGGTGAAGCAACAGCAGTTGCGATAGAATTGGTTTGACCTGCCGACGACAAGCCGGGTCTTTGGACGTACAATAGCCACTTAACGTAGTCAGGAGTCAGGTCGTGTCACGCCTGCCGGTAATCGTCGGCTTCGGCGGGGTCAATCCCGCCGGCCGAAGTTCATTGCATCACGCCTATAGGCGCATGGTCATCGACAAGCTCAGTGATGAGGCCCGTGAACGGACCTTCGCGTCACTGGCCGCCCTGATGAATCTGGATGGTGCACCAAACGATCAGGCCACACGGGAACAGATCCTTCAACAAACCCTGATCCGCCGGTTGGAAACCAACCTGTTCGATGCCAAGCATATACCGCTGCACAAGCGTGCCAGGATCCGTGGTCTAGAAGAGTCAGTCAGCTTCAAGACCAAACGTAATCAATTGCCTGACAATATGCCTGATTCCTGGGCAGTCCGGGAAAACGAAGACGGTACCGCAACAGTTACGGTTAACGGCGAGCTCGATGTGCTCTTCAACGATACCCGGAGTTCACGGGTGTTGGCGGCCGGTCAGCTACCGACGGGCTTTGATCCCGAAGCACTCTACCAGAGTCGCAACCATCCTCGCGGCTTACAGCTCACGGTCTACGGCGCCTCTGATGCTCTCAATGCGTTAGGGATCAACTGGGAAATTATCAAGGACAAGGTGCCTGCTGACCAGATATCAGTTTACGCCAGTTCTGCCATGGGCCAACTCGATACCCACGGCTCAGGGGGCTTGCTTCAGGCCGGACTACTGGGCAAGAGAGTGACCTCAAAAAACCTACCGCTGGGACTAGCGGAAATGACCGCCGACTTTGTGAACGCCTATATCCTCGGCAACATTGGCACCACCGGTGCCAATATCGGCGCGTGTGCAACTTTCCTCTATAACCTCCGGCAGGGCATACAGGACATCCGCTCCGGCAAATACAGGGTATCTATCGTCGGCGGCAGTGAAGCACCCTTGACTCCTGACGTGCTGGAGGGCTATCGCACCATGGGCGCCCTCGCGGAAGACGACGCGCTGAACAAAATAGATGGTGTCGGCGATGGCGAAGCAAATCATCGCCGGGCCTGCCGACCTTTTGCCGAGAACTGCGGCTTTACCCTATCAGAAGCGTCCCAGTTCGTTATCCTGTTTGACGATGAGCTGGCCCTGGAACTCGGTGCTAACATCTATGGCGCAGTCGCCGACGTTTTCATTAACGCTGATGGCTTCAAGAAATCGATACCTGGGCCGGGAATCGGCAACTACGTCACGGTCGGCAAAGCCATGGGTGCCATTCGAGCGATCCTGGGTGAAGAGTCCCTGAAACAACGCTCATACATGCAGGCGCACGGTACCAGCACGCCACAGAATCGCGTTACCGAATCGCACATATTCAACGAACTGGCTGCCAGCTTCGGCATAGCCAAGTGGCCGGTGGCTGCTATCAAGGCCTACATCGGTCATTCCCTGGCCTGCGCATCAGGCGACCAACTCATCACCTCACTAGGTGTCTGGAACGATGGGATCATCCCCGGGATTGTCACTTCCGAGGTGATTGCTGACGATGTTCACCAGACGAATCTCGACTTTATGCTGCAACACCGTGAAGTGGGTCCCGAGGCTATGGACGCGACACTGATTAACTCGAAAGGATTCGGCGGCAACAACGCCACTGCCGCTATCCTGGCCCCCCACATCGTCAGGAAGATGCTGACAAAGAAACATGGCAATTCAGCGATGGCCGCCCATCAGGCCCTCAATGAACAGGTGCAGGATCGTGTTGAGGCCTACGACGAGTCAATGATCCAGGGTGAGAACTCGACCATCTACAATTTTGGTGTCGGCGTCATAGAAGGCGAGGAACTGCAGATTTCCGAAACAGACATTTCAATTCCCGGCCAGAAAAACCCTGTTTCCCTGGACGTTCCGAACCCGTACGAAGATTTCTGTTAAGTCCTCAAGCAGGCCCACAGGCCGTGCGCCTGAACCGCCTCAATCAACTTCCCTTGTCGCCCTGAATTGAATATCAGGCCAGCGCTCCTCAGTCAGCGACATATTGACTGAGGTCGGGGCAAGATAAGTCAGGTGCCCGCCACCATCCAGCGCTAGGTTTCCTTCATTCTTACGTCTGAAATCCGTCAGCATCTTTTCATCGCTACAAGCAACCCAGCGAGCTGTGGCAATACCCACAGACTCGTAGCCACAGTCCACCTTGTATTCAGCTTTCAGCCGGAAAGCGACAACATCAAACTGCAGGACGCCGACAGCACCGACTATCAGATCGTTGTTAGCCAACGGCATGAATACCTGGGTGGCCCCCTCTTCTGACAACTGGGTCAATCCCTGCCGCAGCTGTTTACTCTTCAGCGGGTCTCTCAGCCTGACTCGTCTATAGAGTTCAGGCGCAAAATGCGGGATACCACTGAACCTGATCTGGGGTCCGTTGGTAAACGTGTCGCCAATCTGGATCGTGCCATGGTTATGCAAACCAATAATGTCTCCTGGCCATGCGTCTTCAGCCTGCGAGCGCTCTCCAGCAAGGAACGTCACCGCATCACTCACTTTGACATCCTTGCCGGTACGGACATGGCGCATCTTCATACCCTGTTTGTACTGCCCGGAGCAGACACGCATAAAAGCTATACGGTCTCGATGCTTCGGATCCATGTTCGCCTGAATCTTGAAGACAAAGCCGGTAAACGCATCGCTCACCGAATCGATAATTTGATCTCCCGCTTCCCTGGGCTGGGGCCTGGGCGCAAACTCAACGAAACCATCGAGCATCTGGTTGACACCGAAATTTCTCAATGCAGTACCGAAGTAAACAGGCGTCAGGGCGCCTGCAAGGTAGGCTTCAAGGTCAAATTCGTGACTCGCGCCTTTAACCAGGTCGATTTCATCAACCAGTTCCGCGTGTCTCTCGCCCAGGTAGTCTTTTGCCTCATCAGAATTCAGTCCACTGATAATCGAGACCTCTGCGACAACATCACTGTTTCCTGGTTCGAAAACATGAATTTCATCGTCAACAATGTGGTAGACACCCTTGAAGTGCTGTCCCATGCCGATAGGCCAGGTCATCGGCGCACAGGCAATATCCAGGACCGATTCAACTTCGTCCATAATCTCGATTGGATCTCGAGTCTCACGATCCAGTTTATTGACAAAGGTAAGAATAGGCGTATCCCTCAGACGACAAACATCCATGAGCTTAATGGTTCTGTCTTCCACCCCTTTTGCGCCATCGATAACCATTAACACCGAGTCAACTGCAGTCAGGGTGCGGTAGGTATCTTCGGAAAAGTCTTCATGACCAGGTGTATCAAGCAGGTTGACGATGCGCTCTTTGTAAGGGAACTGCATCACAGAGGTTGTCACACTGATACCGCGCTGCTTTTCCATCTCCATCCAATCCGAGGCTGCATAACGGTCGGATTTCTTGGCCTTTACCGTACCTGCCATCTGGATGGCTTTACCAAACAACAACAGCTTTTCAGTGATAGTCGTTTTACCGGCATCCGGGTGCGAAATAATCGCAAAGGTTCGGCGTTTATCGACCTGTTGCTCAATCATAATCAGGGTACTTGCTACGTAGTTGCTACAAGGCGCGGCGATTATAGGTCTAGATCAGCTCAATCGCCAGAACGAGCGCATCTTCCCTGCCCGTATATGCCGGGTAATAACCCTGCCGGACGCCGACCTCGTTGAACCCGAGTTTTTCGTAGAGCTGGTAGGCAACCTGGTTGGATGAGAGGACTTCGAGAAACATGCTGGTTGCAGCCCTGCCTTTCGCCTGGCTGATCAGATGCTCCACCAGAAGACGGCCATAGCCTTTACCCTGGTGATCCGGATGGATACAGACATTGAGCAAGTGAGCTTCTCCTGCCCCCACCGAAATGATGCCATGGCCAATGACACAGTCCTCTGCTTCCAGCACCCAGCACCCATGACCACTGGCCAGGCAATCTTCGAAAATACCCTGGTTCCAGGGATGGGTGTAGCTACGCCGTTCGTTGGTGAGCACGGCCTCCAGATCCACAGACTGCATACTCCTGATCACCTGGCCATCCATGGTCAGACCTACTGCCAACCGTCAAGTAACGTCATCAGCTCACGCTTTCTATCCGCGGACTTCAGAATGTCAGGGAGGGAAGAGATCAACAGGTAACTTTGGCTGCCGACACGGACAGGCGCATTGGTTTGAGCTTTCTCGAGAGGGCCGAAATACTGTAAAACCTCACTGCCGACGACAATCACTTTCGCTGGCATCTGGCTGAACTTCTGGGTTACCACCTGGCGCGCGGCATCGAAGGACTGGTCAATACCGGAAGTCTCAAGCATCGGCCAGGTAACAATCTGCTGCTTCAATGCCTGGGGATCAGTCGCCATGACCCGGACCACGTCATCACAGAACCTTCTTGGTATGTCTGTGCCATCCTCAAGCGCAAGGCAGAAGCCAAGCGTCCCGTAATGTAGCATGGCAAACCGAAACGTCGGGACAGTCGGATGCATCGCAGGGCTGGCAGGCGTAGCTTGGCTGACCATCGGCTCGCGCGGTTCTTCCGACGAGGCTGTGGC
>CAXPUI010000085.1:0-3015 GCA_964220205.1 Candidatus Allofontibacter communis
TCGACCAACACCCACTCACCTCTGCCTGAGCGGTTCGTCGACCGCCATGCCAAGGGTTACACCTGGGGTAATGGCAAGTTCATAGAGAGACCTTACGCGGTGATCAACGATGCGCCGGCGGGTGTTATCAGTACGACGGCTGATGATATGACGCGATTCATGATAGCCCACCTGGGCGACGGCCGAGGTGTTCTGGCGCCGGCCACAACATCCCTGATGCGGGAGCCCCTGTTTGAGGTCAACGAACATTTGCCGGCAATCGCTTATGGGTTTTACCAGACGATCCGCAATGGCGAGACAGCATACGGTCATGGGGGTGATATCAATCAGTTCCACAGTGTGCTGATGATGTTCCCGGTGCATAAACTCGGCGTGTTCCTGTCGTTCAATTCAGAACCGGGAAGTGCAGTCAGGAATAATGTGATTGACGGGTTTGTAGATCGCTTTTTTCCGGCCGAGTACCTGCGCGAGCCCTCGAGCACTATTGAATTGCCCCTGGATGACTATGCCGGTGAATATCTCTCTTTGCGTCGTAATCACAGTACTATTGAAAAGCTGGCGACCCTGCTCTCGAGCGAGACTATCCAGGTTGATGGGTCGGAACTGGTGGTTGCCAACCGTTCACGCTGGCAGGCGATGGGGGAGGATCTGTTCACCGGATCTGATTTTGACGGAAATATGTTTTTCACCCGGGATCATGGCGGTCAGATACGCCATGTTTCAATTGGCAGTCCCTTTGGAACCCTGGAGAGGGTCGATGGCCTGGATGCCCCCTCGAATCAGCGGTTAATGATAGCGTTGCTGCTGCTGCTCGCGTTGGTGTCTGCCGCAGGCTATGGGTACCGGATCATCGTCCCGAGGCCCGGCGACTCGCAGCGGTCCTTAGGGGTTCTCAGTGTCGTGCACGCCGTCCTGATTGTTGTGTTTTATTTGATCCTGGTCTTCGTGCTCTATAGTGATATGGAGCGATTCATGGTCGGAGTACCGGGCAGTATGCACTGGCTGCTTTACCTCAAGATCGCTAATTGCTTCCTTGGGCTTGGCGTCATCTACTGTTGCCTGCAGCACTGGTACAGAGGGATAGGCTCAGTGGCGGCAAGAGTGCGACTGAGTAGCATCGTTCTCGTAGCGGCCCTCACTCTCTGGTTCGCCTATACATTCAATATCCTCACTTACCCCTTCCGCAACATGCCGGTCTTCTAGATCGACAGCCTTGAACCGGATACGTGATGTGAGCACGGAGCTTGTGGTTCAGCTTGCCCGGGCAAGCACCTGGCACCGTTTCATGAGTCGCCTGGCGCTGGGATCGAAATCATCGCGGCGATGCAGGACACAGCGATTGTCCCAGATGATCACATCACCGGGTCGCCAGTGCTGGCGCCAGACATTGTCTGGCAGCGCGGCGTATTGCCAGAGTTCATCCAGTAATGCCTCACTTTCCTGTAGCTCGAGTCCGGGGATATAGGCCCATTCGCGTCGTCCCAGGTAAATGACCGGGCGCCCTGTCTCATCATGCTCACGCACAATGGGGTGAATGGCGCCGGGTGCATCCCGAGGATCGTCAAAAGCCTCAAACCCGGGGCGAAGCTTGCCGATACTTGTATGGGCAGCATCATGTTTAATGGTCAGGGTCGCGATACGCTCACGGAGAGACGGTGGGAGGGCATCATGGGCGGCGTACTGGTTGGCGAAATAAGTGTCGCCGCCGACTTCAGGACTTTCCACGCCCAGCAGGATGCTGGCAGGGGGTGGTATGTCGACATAGGTCATATCCGAGTGCCAGCTGGCCTCGGCGTTGCCCAGGCCGCCTATGGGTTTACCATCGACAAGGATGTTGGACAGTTGAGTGACATAGCGATTCTTGATTTTCTTTCGGTCTGCTTCCGGCAGGCGACCCATGGGTATTTCTTCCAGGGGGCCGAACCTGGCGCTGAAGGCCTGCAGTTGCGCTTCATCAATGGCCTGATCACGAATTCGCAAAACTCCGTACTGAAGCCAGGCTGTGTAAATGGCTTCGAATTCATCCTCGCTTAAACGGGTCAGATCGACGTGACGAATGTCCGCTGCAAAGTCCTTCTGAATAGCATTGACCTCGACCATAGGTGATTCCTCGTTCAGTTGAGTTGCGGTCCGGTGGGGGCTCCGACGGCTTCCCGGGGCGCCAGCATCCGGGCGATGAGCTGCAGACGTGGGTTCTCTGCGTTCTGATACTGGTCACAGATTTGCAGGATACCGGTACCCAGCTGAGTGTCGCGCCAGAAGATATTGAACAGGGCCTTTGCGTCATAGTTCCCTGGTTGAGCGCTCATCGCCTCATGGTAGTAGGCCTTGAGATCTTCGACTGCGGGTTTCAACCATTGGATATCATCGGGACGTTCATTCCTGTCGAGGTAGCCTGCCAGCCGTTGAATATTCTCGTCGAGCGGCAGATCGCTGATCCCGACCAACGTCCTGCCCTCCCGTCGCCTGAGCGACATCTCATACCAGGGTTGCAGCGCTGTATATTCGCGGCTCAACCGCGTCTGCCAGCTATCGTCAATGAAGCCTTCGGGAAAGGCAACCGGGCAGGCAGTCAGGGTCTCTTTGTCACCGACGGGTACATCGACCGGGACATCCTCCAGAACGGGTCCCTCGGTCTGGCTCAAGAAGTTCAAGCCCGCTTTGATAACCCGGTGTTGAAATGCCGCATCGGCTGGAATTCCAAGCGGCCTGCCAAGTGGGAAGGGCACCCAGAGAGCCCTGGGCGGCTTCATGCTGGCGGTATTTTCTCTCACCAGGCTGATACCCATCGTCATCAGGCCCTCACGTTCGAGGTAATAGCTCAGCGCGCCCACGGCTCGCGTGCAGTTTGGTCACACGGGCGTCAGAAACACCGCATCAACGTTATCCTTTTTCAGCAGCCCGGCAACCTGAACGGCATGGGGTTCGTAATCGTCGGGTAAAAGGCCGGCGCCCATGAAGCTGTAGTGAATATCCGCGAGGCTGCCTATTTTGCCTTGTCTGGCCAGTTCCTTG
>CAXPUI010000086.1:0-2212 GCA_964220205.1 Candidatus Allofontibacter communis
GGGATGTCACCCTGCACGTCGAAATCTATAACCCGGACGGCAGCATTCCTCTGATCATCACCCCTGGCGGTAACGGGGACACGACAGGATTTGGCGGCTTTGCGCGCAATGTTGCGGCAGCAGCACCGGACATCAAGGTCATCATTTATGATCGACGGAACCTGGGGCAATCAGACGTCACGTTCGGCAGCCAGCCTCAGATGATTGAAGAAGGCGAGGATCTCCATATTCTGATCAGGCGTCTCGAGGTCGGACACGCCGTTCTTTATGGCATGTCGTCGGGCGCACGCTCCAATCTCGTTCTCGCCTCCCGATACCCTGAGGATATCGCTGGCCTGATCATAGCGCCGCTGACTGGAGGCCCGCTGGCAGCGGCACGTTTATCCGAGGAATACTTCTTTAAGTATCTGCACGACAAAGCACTCTCCACCATGCAACACATCAGCAATACTCCCTTGACGACCATGGAAGCTGTCGGCCAGACCCCTCTGTGGTCAGCCTACCTGGCCCGTAATAGTGCTGACAAACAACAACGTTTTCTGAATGCCGACATTGCTGATTTCCTGGCCGCAATGAAGACCTCCGGGGAACATCTGCAGGCTACACGCTATCAGACTGCTCTCGGCATGAGCGACGAGGAACTGGCTGCGCTCAACATCCCGGCGACCCTGCTGCTGCATCACACGGCGTATACGGATTATCTGCACCCTGTGACCAATACAAGAGCCGCGACCACACTGATCAGGAATTCCTCGTTCAAATTCGCACCTCACCTGCCGGAGATACTTGAGGCGATATTGCCGTTTGCGAGACAACACGGCTCTCGTTAGCAACGGGTGTTGGTGGCCTATACCCCAACGCCCTCAGACGGGGACCCAGCCACAGGCAAACTCCAGGCATAAAGGGTGGCCCATCACTGACATTCGCTGAGTGGAAACAGGCTCAAACGACGAACATCACCCGAACGCGCCGGCATCGCTCAACGCTTTAATATCCGCCTCCGAGAGTTCAAGATCAGCGGCCACCACCTCGCGAGTATGCTTACCCAGAGTCGCTGCCGCTTCGATCGGCACATGGGTGGTGGACAGACGAATGGGTTGCCCCAGCAGGCGAATCGAGCCTCGTTCTTCATGTTCCACCTCTTTGATGAAACCACGTTCGACCAGGTGTTCGTTCCTGAAGAGGTCTACAGTGTCCATGACGGCACTGGCCGGCACATCAGCGGCAGCAAGTATCCTCATTGCCTCATGCTTGTCGTACTGCAATGTCCAGTTGGCGATGATAGTTCTCAAGGCATCCGCGTTAGCCATGGCTGATGCAACATCCCTGAACCTTTCGTCCTCTGCCAGCGCCGGATCAATCGTATCCCTGAGGTTGTCCCACATGCGCGGAGTCACCGCCATCACATAGATATGGTCGTTCGGGCCTCCTGGTTTACAGGGATAAAGGGTCATCAAGGGACTGGCGCCATTGCCGGTGCGAGGAGTGACAGCGCGTCCACCCTTGGATTCTGCGACCGCTGTTCGCAGGTAGTAGGTCATTGCCTCCTGCATGGATAGCTCTACCAACTGACCCTCCCCGGTTTTCAATCGGTGGACATAGGCAGCAAGGATTGCAATGCCCAGTTGCATTCCAGTCCCCGTGTCACCGACCGTCGCGCCGGGACGCATCGGAGGACCCTCGGGATCACCGGTAATGGAGAAGGCACCAGCCGCAGCCTGAGCGACCATGTCAAAGGACTTGTAATCGGCATAAGGACCATCCGTGCCAAATCCCTTTACCCTCGCGTAAATGACTGCGGGATGAACCTTCTTCATCGCCGAGTAGTCGAGACCGAGCTTCTCGACCACACCCGGACCGTAATTTTCAACAAAGATGTCATAATGAGGCAGCATCTTCATCAACACATCGCGACCTTCTTCGGTCTCAAGAGCAAGGGTGACGCTTCTTTTGTTACTGTTCCACATCAGGAAATAATCGGAATCAACCCCGCCGACACCGCGACCCGGATCCCCCGTACCGGGTCGTTCAATTTTCACCACATCGGCTCCCAGCCACGCCAGCGCCTGGGTACAGGAAGGACCCGCTTCATACTGGGTCATGTCAAGAATTCGTAAACCATCCAGTGCAGCCATATCGCTTCTCCTGTTATCCGTGCTTCAATCGTCCTTGGTCAGCCACTCAAACTGTTGTGGCTTCCTGCCTGCGCGTG
>CAXPUI010000087.1:0-2795 GCA_964220205.1 Candidatus Allofontibacter communis
ATGTCGAGACCAGGACCATGAATAACGGCAACCTGGTGCTGGAGAATATCCCATCAATACCTGCCGCTATCAGCAATAACCTCAATCGCTATCAACACGTCAGGTCAGCGGGATTCGTGGAGTGGTCAGCCGATAGCCAATCAATTCTGATCAGGACACGCTTTGGCGAAGTGGCTCAGTTGCATAAGGTCGCGATGCCCATGGGCGCACGACAGCAGATCACCTTTTTTGATGAGCCCATCGGGTCCGTTAAACGCAGACCTGAAGGCGATGAACTGACGTTCACCATGGATGCAGGCGGGAACGAGTTCGCGCAGATATTTCTGCTTGATCCAGAGAACGGCGGATCAGTCATGCTAACCGACGGAGAATCACGAAACGGTTCTGTAACCTGGGACAATGCAGGGACACAGATCGCCTACCTGTCTACAGCACGCAACGGCAGTACCAATGATGTCTGGCTGATGGATACCAATGAGCCCGAGTCCAGGAAAATCGCTTTCGAGGCTCGGGACGGCACCTACTGGTTCCCAGTCGATTTTAACGACAATGATGATCACCTGATTATCGGCAACTATGTCTCCATCGTTAATTCGTCTTTCTACCTGCTGAATCTCGACACCGGCGAAGCCACCGATCTGCGTGGTGACAGTGACAATCCATCGGTCAACAGTGCCATCGGATTTGACCGCAACGATGAAGGGATTTTTTTCCTGACCGATGAGGGTACAGAATTCACACAACTCGCCTACCTGAGACTCGACAACCCTAATGACATCAGGCGCATCACGGGCAACATAAACTGGAATGTCGCCGGCCTCAGACTCAGTGAAGACAAAACCCGTGGGGCTTTTATCGTAAACGCAGGTGGCATTGATGAACTTTACCTGCTTGACCCCGAGTCTTTCCGGTATAAAAAGGTCACTGGCCTTCCCATTGGGCTGGTTGGCGGACTGACTTTCAGCCCCGACGGGACCAGACTTGCGCTGACGCTGAACACGCCGAGAACCCCATCGGATGTTTTCGTCCTCAATCTGGGCAAAAACCCGCTCGATTACGAAGGACTGACGCGTTGGACAGAGAGTGAAGTCGGGGGACTGAGTACCCGGTCATTTATTGAACCGGAGCTGATCAGCTATAAAACGTTCGATGGCAGGCAGATTCCTGCATTTTTCTACAAACCTGAGGGAGAGGGTCCCCATCCTGTTGTCGTTTCCATCCATGGCGGTCCCGAAGGCCAGGCAAGGCCCGCGTTTAATCCAACCTACCAGATGTGGCTGCAAGAACTCGGGGTGGCACTACTGATTCCCAACGTTCGCGGTTCTTCCGGTTACGGCAAGACTTATGTACAACTGGATAACGGCTTCAAGCGGGAAGACTCCGTTAAAGACATCGGTGCCCTGCTCGACTGGATCGCCGGGGAAGCGAGCCTGGACAGCGACAGGGTCGCGGTCTTCGGTGGCAGCTATGGCGGCTACATGGTACTGGCTGCTTCGGTTCATTACAGCGATCGCCTCGCTGCTGCTGTTGATATCGTCGGCATAAGCAATTTCGTCACCTTCCTGCAGAACACCCAGGACTATCGCCGCGACGCCCGACGCCAAGAGTATGGCGACGAAAGAGACCCTGCCATGTACGAGCACCTGCAGAAGATCAGCCCCCTTAATCAGGTCGATAAAATCAAGATTCCCATGCTGGTCGTCCAGGGTGAAAACGATCCCAGAGTGCCCGTGACCGAAGCCACGCAGCTGGTGAACGCGATGCGGGCAAACGGCCAGGCAGTCTGGTATATGAATGCCTTGAACGAGGGCCACGGCTACCGAAAAAAAGAAAACCGCGACGTCTACCAGGAGGTGACGGCCATGTTCCTGGCAAAGTACCTGGGCAAGAAGTGACCCAACTCTTCATTGGCCAGGCATAGCTTTCAGGGCAGACAATCTGCCTGGGATGCGTTATTGCCCAAGCAGCGCTAGTCCCTGGTCATACCCCCATCAATATTCAGGGTCTGCCCGGTGATGTTTGCCGACGCATCCGATGCGAGAAACAACACAGCTTCCGCTATATCTCCCGTGGTTTGCTCACGCCGCCTACCCCAGTAAGACTTGCAACGTTGGATCAAGATTTTCGCGATTCAAGGAGGACACAAGAGATACTGGTTGTCCTCCTGACGTCGACAGCCAAGCGTGTAGTCGGTGTTTAAACCGACAAGCTGGAGATCGATGCTGTTGGATCCGGCACCGTGAAATCCGAGCCGGAAAGATGAATCTCGGTCAGTTCTTCACCAGGTGTGTCTGTGGTGCGGCCGGACTGTTCTACGCGCACCATGTTCCTCGCGAAGATTTGTGAAAGGAATGAGTCAGCGCTATTCCTCGATAATGGCGACTGCGCGGGTCCAACCAGCAGACGCCGCACGAATCTTGTGTGGAAAGCAGGAAATCATGAAACCGTGTGGTGGCAGGACCTCCAGGTTATGCATCTTTTCGATGTGGCAATATCCAATCTCCCGACCCGCTTTGTGTCCCTCCCAGATCAGGCTGGCATCGCCGGTTTCTTCGTAACGCTCTCTTGTGTACTCAAAGGGCGCATCCCAGCTCCAGCCATCTATGCCCGTGACGCGAACGCCTCGCTCCAGCAGGTACATGGTGGCATCGTGGCCCATTCCGCACCCATACGAAACGTAATCATTCTGGCCATAGCGTTTGCCAGCAGCGGTGTTGACCACCACGATATCCAGCGGCTTGAGTTCATAATCGATACGCGCCAATTCCGCTGCAACATCATCGGCTGTCACCACA
>CAXPUI010000088.1:0-4302 GCA_964220205.1 Candidatus Allofontibacter communis
GTTCCAGTTCGGTGTCGATGCCTTTCGGGCCGCGGCCATGATCACCGTGCTGTTCAGCGACCTGAGCATCGGCATGATGTTCGCTATTTTCGGCTATCTCTGGTTCATGCTGACGCCAGTTCAGGAAATGCTGAACATGCAGTATGCCTGGTTTGCCGCCAATGCGGCCCTGGCACGGATTAACCGATTGCTGGATCTGAAAGAAGAGCCACGCTATCCGGCGCTTGAGAACCCCTTCCGCGACCGTCACACCGTGGGACTGACCCTGCGGAATATCCACTTTGCCTACGGGGAAGAAGAGGTCCTGCGTGGCATCAATCTGGAGTTGGCACCGGGCGAGAAGGTGGCGCTGGTGGGTGCCAGTGGCGGTGGCAAATCGACCCTGATCCAGGTGATCCTTGGCATGTACACGCCCCAGCGGGGCGAGGTACTGATTGATGGCGTGCCGGTTCAGCGTATCGGCCTGCCGTGCCTGCGCGAGCATGTGGCGACGGTGCTCCAGCACCCGGCGCTGTTCAACGATACCGTTCGCCAGAATCTGACCCTCGGGCGGGAGAAGCCCGACGCCGAGCTGTGGGAGGCCCTGCGCATTGCCCAACTGGATGCCACGGTTGCGGCCATGCATGATCAGCTTGATACGGTGATCGGCCGCCAGGGGGTTCGCCTCTCTGGCGGCCAGCGTCAGCGTTTGGCCATTGCGAGGATGATTCTTTCGGAACCTTCGGTGGTCATACTGGATGAAGCCACCTCGGCACTGGATGCGGAAACCGAATTCCAGCTCCATCGCGATCTGGAAGCGTTCCTGAAGCAGCGCACTACGCTGATCATTGCCCATCGACTGAGCGCCGTTAAACAGGCAGATCGTGCCTGTGTTTTCGAGGACGGCCGTATCATCGAGGAAGGGCATCACGATGAGCTCATTGCCAGAGAAGGGCTGTATGCGCAGCTGTATGGCGAACGGCAAATGTAGGCTTACCCTCCAAACGTTACTCTCTCTTACAACAAAAATTGATCTGTCGCATTCGGCGACCGTATTGGTTAGCAACGCCAGGCTGTCTCTGCTAATAGTCTGAGTAATGCAACTAAATTCGGGGTAAAGGTTTCTAACGGAACCTGATCCGGTTTTCGACGAGCAATCTTTGTGCGCAAAAAAACCTCAACCATTCTGCTTTTCAGTGCGGCGTTTCTTTTGGTAGCGGCACTTCCTGTCATGCCGTCTTTGCTTGATAACAGTGGTTTTTATGGCATGGCGATCGATGAGTCCGGAACCGCCATTGGTGACTACCGGCCTCCCGAGGACGGGCTCGCCATCGTCTTTTTCGGCTACCGAAAGTGTGGAACCGTTTGCCCGGTTCAAAGCGTCAATCTGATGGAGCTTGGTGAGCGTCTGAAAGGGGAGAAAGTCGAGTTCCTATTCGTCACTCTGGACCCCGAAACCGACACTGAGGATGCGTTGCGACACATGGTTAAAAGTATGGGGGAGGCGTTCAGGGCTTACCGGCCCGAGAGCTTCAACGCTGCTCAGAAACTGGCTTCAGCTTATAACGGCTTTGCTGCCAAGAGCCATGGTCTGGAAAACCCGATTACCCACAGTGCAGCCCTGCACGTGGTGACAGCCGATTTTCGCAGGAGACTGGTGTACACCACACCGGATCTGAATCTTGAACGGGTTGAACAGGACCTTCGCCGTTTGCTTAACAATAAAAGTGAGAGCTCGACATGACGACAGCGGCACGCAGTCAGTCCTATGAACCTGAAATCCGGGAACGCACCGACCTTCAGATGCTGGTTCTTCTTCTGGCACATATTCCTGTAGTGGGTCTGTTCGTGCCCATGGGCTACGGCACAACAACCTTTGCACTGGTGGCGTCTCTGCTGGTCGGAGGGCTCGCAGCTGCGGGCTACGGGACCATGCGGGGTACGCGGGCTTTGTCCTGCCTGTATGCGGTCTGCCTGATGTTGTTCTCCGCCATCATGATCCAGGCCCAGATGGGTCGAATCGAAATGCATTTCCATATTTTTGCTGCCCTTGCCCTGATGATTATCTACAGGGACTGGCTCCCGGTGATTGTTGCAGCAGGTACCATCGCCGTTCACCACCTTTTGCTGACTGCGCTTCAGCTCGGCGGTGCCTCCCTCGGCGACATGGCATTGATGATCTTTAACTACGATTGCAGCTGGTCAATTGCGTTCCTTCACGCCGCCTTCGTGGTATTTGAGGCGTCGATCCTTGTGTTCTTTGCGATTCGGATGGGTGCGGAGCAAAAACAGTCGATACAGATCATCGAGATTGTCCGGGGATTTGACAGCAACCATGATCTGACGGCCCGACTCGATGAGGGGGACAAGAGTGTAACTGCCACGTCCTTCAACAACATGCTGGAGCGGTTTGTTGAGTTGATCGTCAAGCTCAGGGAGCTGTCTGGCCAACTCCGTTCAAACGCGGATGATCTGACCAGCGTGAGCGACACCACCACCACGATTGCCAGTGAGCAGCAGGTCCAGACTGACCAGGCGGCCACAGCGACCAACGAGATGTCGGCCAGTATCCAGGAAGTGGCCAGTAATGCGCAGCTGGCGTCCGACGCGGCCAGTAATGCGTCAGGGGCAGCCACCAGGGGCGGCGAGGCCATGGCCAATGCGTCGAAACTCACGGAGTCCACCGATGAGGCCCTCGAGAGCAGCGCAAACCGGGTGGATGAGCTGAGCGAGAAGATCGAGTCCATTTCCTCTGTCGTCGGCTCCATCAATGCGATCTCCGAGCAGACCAACCTGCTGGCGCTGAACGCCGCCATTGAGGCAGCGCGGGCCGGCGAGCATGGACGTGGTTTTTCCGTGGTGGCAGATGAGGTGAGGGCGCTGTCCCTCCGCACCCAGGAATTTACGGACCAGATTCGGGCAACCATCGGCGAGCTGAGCGACATCTCCGAAGCCACCAAGGCTTCCATGCAAATGGGGCGCACCCGTTCTGCAGAATCCACACGGGCCATGCGGGAAACCGGCGAGGCCATGCGCGAGGTGGAAGCTGCCATCAGCGAAGTGTCCCGAATGAATTACCAGATTGCCTCGGCCTCGGAAGAACAGGCGGCCACGTCACTCCAGATCAACGAGAGTATTCATTCCGTTGCCACCCGCAACAACGATGTGGTGTCCGAGGCTGAGCGGGTCAGGACCATGGCCACGGAGCTTGAGTCAGTCACCGAAAAACTCGATGAACTGGTCAAGCTTTATCGCATCTAACCTTTCCAAAGGCTGACGTTGGAGAGTCCCCGGGCTCTCCGACGTTGGTCTGATATTCACCGTAATGATGCCGAACATTCATTGGCTCGCGGTTGAACTCTCGTTAATTGCTGCAATAGTTAAAGGTGACTTCACGCTGTGGAGTCCTTTCATCAGGCTATGGACGGGTTCTTGATCGTTTTCCCGGTCGATGCGTTGCTGAAAGGGCTTCGAAAGAGCCTTCCGGAATACGCGGATAACGACGAAAAAGGAGGCACCACATGTCGAACGAAAGTCTCAGCAAAGACAGCCTGAATACCCTTTCCAGCCTTAATGCTGGCGGTAAAACCTTTCATTACTACAGCCTGCCCAAGGCTGCAGACACCCTCGGGGACCTCAATCGTTTGCCGTTCTCGCTGAAAGTGTTAATGGAGAACCTGCTGCGCAATGAGGACGACTCCACTGTTGATCGAAGCCACATTGATGCCATGGTCCAGTGGCTGAAAGACCGCCGTTCCGACACCGAGATCCAGTTCCGTCCCGCCCGTGTGTTGATGCAGGATTTCACCGGTGTACCCGGGGTGGTTGATCTGGCGGCCATGCGAGAGGCGGTCAAGTCTGCCGGAAAGGATCCGGCCATGATCAATCCGCTGTCGCCCGTGGATCTGGTCATCGACCACTCGGTGATGGTGGACAAGTTTGGTGATCCATCAGCGTTCAAAGACAACGTCACCATCGAGATGGAGCGCAACCAGGAGCGCTACGAATTCCTGCGCTGGGGTCAGCAAGCGTTCGACAATTTCCGTGTGGTGCCGCCGGGCACCGGTATCTGCCATCAGGTGAACCTGGAGTATCTGGGTAAGACCGTCTGGCAGAAGGATCAGGACGGCAAGACCATCGCCTATCCGGACACCCTGGTCGGTACCGACTCTCACACCACCATGATCAACGGCCTGGGCATTCTTGGCTGGGGTGTCGGCGGTATTGAAGCGGAAGCCGCCATGCTGGGCCAGCCGGTCTCGATGCTGATCCCCGAGGTGGTGGGCTTCAAGATTACCGGCAAGCTCCGTGAAGGCATTACCG
>CAXPUI010000089.1:0-5149 GCA_964220205.1 Candidatus Allofontibacter communis
AACCGGGCGAATAGTATTGAGTTCTCCGGGATCGTCACGCCATGCATTTCGATTTCCTGGTTGGTTCGACGAAACATGTTTGAGGATTGGCTCGAGATTCGCAGGGTCTCTTCGACGAAGCGAGAGACCATGTCAGCAGAAAGATCGTTTCTAAGCAATTCGTACTGATCGGGATTTTCGATTAGCAACCAGATGCCTTCTGTTAACGAGGCGCTGGTGGTCTCGTTTCCTGCCACCAGTATCTGAGAGATCATTGATAGGCACTCTGCATCATCCAGGGGTTTTTCACCATCGATGCTGGCGTTAACTATCTTGGAGAGTATATCTTCCTGCGGAGTCTCCCGGCGTTCGTTCATCCGTTCAACGAAATAGTGTTGAAATTCGACCATATCCTTGGCCGCTTGCAGGAGTCCGTCTCGATCGAGTTGCTGGCTCAGGTTGCCGATAAATGCATCGGTCCACTTCCGGAACAACGGCAGGTCTTCGACAGGTGCACCGAACTGGTTAACAATGACACCCAGGGGGAGAGGGACTCCGAAGTCGGAGAGGAATTCACATTCGCCCTTGTCAATGAAGTCTTCGACGAGGTCATTGGCAAGCTTTTCGATGAACGGCTCCAGAGACTTCAGGTTAGCCGGTGAAAAAGCGCCGTCGACGAACTTTCGATAGCGACGCTGAAGGGGAGGGTCCTGCGTCAGCATGGTAGCCACCTGCGGATATCCAGATGCCAGAACATCGAGAATCTCCGGGTCGTCAGATGCGGCCAGTGCTCGATTGGCACTGAGCATCTTGCTGGAGAAAGTCTGGTGATCCATCGCCATCTTGACGACATCTTCGTACCGGGAAATGAAGAAGATACCGGTGTTGGGATCCTGAAAAACCGGTGCCTCCTCGCGCAGCCGTTTATTCATGCCCCAGGGCGACTGCAACAGTTCGGGATGCATGGGATTGACCTCGTTAATTGGGCAGGTCGCGGCCCTGGTGAGTTCTTCAGACATGGCTTCTCCTTAGATGGCGCGAAGCATAGCATGTAAAACAGTCAAGCGTGACTGGAATCCGCTATACTCCCCGTCAATTGAAGGGCAGAGGCAGAAAGATGAAAAACAGTCAGGTACTGTTGGCACGACGGCCAGTCGGTCGTCCTGTGCAGGAAGATTTTCGGGTTATTGAGAGCGAAGTGCCTCCGATTCGCGACGGTGAAGCACTGCTGGAGAATCAGTTTATTTCGTTGGACGCCGGTTTTCGTAATTGGATGAACGAAGACGCAGGTGATGAGGTCTTACCGGCAATGTCAATCGATGAACCGGTGATGGGATTGGTGGCGGCTACTGTCGCGGAATCAAAAAGGGACGATCTCACGCCGGGTCAGGTTATCGTGGGACGAACAGCCTGGGAAGCCTTCTCGATTGCGGGTCCAGGGGAGTTGATGACTCCTGTCCAGTCGAAGTATGGGCTGTCGGCGAATTACTACCTTGGTGTTATGGGAGATACGGGACTTTCAGCGTATTTCGGTCTTGATCGTGTCGCGGCGGTTAAGTCAGGTGAAACTGTCCTGATTTCCGCAGCGGGCGGAGCAGTAGGCAACGCTGCGGGTCAGATTGCCAAGGCTATGGGGGCCGGCCGCGTCGTAGGATTCGCAGGTAGTGAAGAGAAGTGCCGCTGGTTGGAAGAAGAGGTGGGTTATGATGCGACGATCAACTACAAGGCAGGAGACCTTGATCAACTCATCCAGGAAACCTGTCCGGATGGGGTTGATGTTTATTTCGACAACGTGGGGGGGGATCTTCTCGAACCGGTCCTTAACCATATAAATTACGGGGCACGAATTCCGTTTTGCGGGGCTGTGGCCGATTACGCGACTGAACAGGGTACGGGGCCCAGCAATCTATTCCGGCTGGTGGCCAACTGCGGCCGTCTTGAAGGATTCATGACCCACTACTGGATGGATGATTACGAGTTAGCCCGCGATATTCTGGCAGGTTGGCTCGACGATGGTTCCCTGAAGAACTTTGAAATGCGTTATCCAGGGGTTGAGTCCTGCGGGCAAGCCTACGAGGATCTTTTTGCCGGAAAGAACTTTGGCAAGGCCATTGTTGTTGTCTGAACGGATAGTTCGACAAAGCTGTTACGCAAACACTAAGAAGCAAGACTAAAGATAGCAGGCAGGGAATAACGTGGTGCGATGGGGAAAAGGCGAACAACGCGATAAAAGGGGAAGACATTGAAGCGGTATTCTGAAGCGACCCTGTGGTATGTGGTGGTGCTGCTGACGGTAGCATCAACGTTATCGTTTATTGACCGTCAAATCCTGAATGTCATGATCGGGCCGATCAAGCGAGACCTGGGTGGGCTCAGCGATACCGAAATTTCTCTTATCATTGGTCTGGCGTTCTCGACGGTCTATTCACTGACAACGTTACCCCTGGCGCGAATCGCGGATCGATTCAATCGTCGTAACGTCATAGCAGCGGGGATTTTCAGCTGGAGTCTGATGACCGCCCTGGCTGGAATGGCCAACTCCTTCTGGCAATTGTTTGTTGCTCGGATGGGCGTTGGGGTTGGAGAGGCCTCACTGGGGCCGGCAACCACATCGATGCTTGCGGATTACTATGAAGAGCATCGTCTGCCCCTGGCTTACGGTATTGTAGCCACCGCGCCTTTTATCGGTACCGGTCTTGCGAGCATGGTCGGTGGTCCACTGATTGATTACCTGGAAGCTCAGCCCTTGCTGGTACTGCCGGTATTTGGAGAGATGTACTCCTGGCAGACTGTCCTGGTGGTCGTCGGGTTGCCGGGAATTCTGTTGGCGCTGGTGATGTTCACCGTGCGGGAACCCGCGAGAACTGGTGCCAGTGCCGAGAAAACCGAAGGTTACAGCTACGCCGAGCTCTGGGCTTTCTGCAAAGGTCGACGTAAGTACTTGGCCTATCATTTCACTGCGTATCTGTGTCTTTCAATTCAAGGATTTGCGTTCCTGACCTGGATAGTCGAATTCTTCGTCAGGATTCATGGCTGGAGCCGGACAGATATCGGTTTGACCTATGGTTCAATTGCTTTCCTGGTGGGCATCCTGGGAAGTATCTGGGCAGGATTCTACGCCGGACGGATGCTGGCTAAAGGGCGGGTAGACGCACCGATGAGGCTCACCATGTGGGGTACGATAGCGCTTGGTCCGCTGGCTGTCTGGATGCCTCTGATTGAAAATGACTGGTTGGCGATCGTGATTATCATCCCGATCACCTTTTTTATGGCGATGCCGCCTGGGCTCTCAAATGCCGCATTGCAGGCGATTTCTCCGAACCGGTTGCGGGGCCAGATGATTGCCGTCTACCTGATCTGCGTCAGCTTCTTGTCCTACTTGTTCGCGCCTCTGATTATCGGTCTGATGAACGATTATGTATTTGGTCGGGAGGACGCAATTGATTTATCGTTGTCCTCGCTGGCTTTTATAAATTACCTGGTTGCTGCTGTCTGCCTCTGGCTAAGCCTGAAGCCCCTGGAAGAAGCAGTTGCCAAGGTTAAGGAATTTGGAGATTGAGATGATTGACGAAAATAGAAACATTGATGAATTTCAATCCAGAGCGCCCCAAGAAGAAGTGCTTGAACCGCATCTGCCGATCATCGATGCCCATCATCATCTTTGGGATTTGCGCCCATTGACCCGCGGTGTCATTTCCCTGTTTCAGCAAAAGGTCTACTTCTGCGAAGAGATCATGCGTGACATTAATGATTGCGGTCACAATATTGTCCAGACGGTATTTGCCCAGTGCGGGGCATTTTATCGTGCCGATGGTCCTGAAGAGATGCGGGTCGTGGGAGAAACTGAGTTCGTGAACGGCATTGCTGCCATGAGCCGGTCTGGCATATATGGTGACGCCAGGTTATGTACAGGGATTTTCAGTGCTGCAGATTTGCGCCTGGGATCGTCAGTAGAACCGGTCCTCGCAGCCCATATGGCAGCCTCTGAGAATTTTCGAGGCATTCGAACCGCTTTCCCGTCGGATCTGAATGATGAATTCCTGGCGGGCTTTGCCTTGCTCGCCAAACACAATCTCAGCTTCGACAACTGGTCGCCCAATTTCGACCGGCTGCCTAAATTGGCTGAACTGGCAAGGGCGAATACTGATGTGACGGTGATCGTCAATCATCTGGGCGGTCAGATTAATGTCGCGGCAGGGCCAGATGACTTTAATCGCTGGCGTGAGTGCATTACGGCAGTTGCAGATTGCCCCAATACGGTCATCAAACTTGGTGGCGCCCAGATGCGTATCGACGACTGGGAGCCGGCCTACCACATGAATCAGTGTGAGTCCCCGTACTCATCCGAGCAGTTTCTCGAATTGCTCTACCCCTACTACGCGCATTGTATCGATGCTTTTGGCGTTGAGCGTTGCATGTTTGAGAGCAACTTTCCTGTTGATCGTGAGTGCATTTCCTATCGTTCGCTCTGGAACCTTTTCAAGCGCATTGCCGAGCGCGCCGGGGCCAGCGAGAGTGACAAACAAGCGTTATTCAGTGGTACGGCGGCTCGAGCTTATCGCCTGCAGGCTCCCTGAATCATGACCGGGATAAGTCTGCTGAATTTTGGTATTGTGCGGCTATATTTTTGTTGAGTAGTGAACATGAGTGATCTCCTGGAAGTCTTTGAGGACGGGGTGTTGACCCTTACCATGAATCGGCCGGAGGCTCGAAACGCCATGTCCGGTGGCATGATGATTGCGCTGCGGGAGGCCGTATGGAGAGCTGCCGATGACCCTAAGGTCAGATGCCTGGTGTTGACCGGGGCAGGTGGTGCTTTCTGCGCGGGTGGTGATGTCAAGGGGTTTGCTTCGGAGGCTGGCTCTGACAGGAAAGCATCTGGCGAAGGGCCGAGTTATGAATCCCTGGTTCAGGGCTTGCGTCAGGGCATGGAAGTCAGCAAGCAGTTACATGTGATGCCCAAGCCCACATTGGCCGTTATCCCAGGGCCCGCAGCTGGTGCCGGTCTGTCTCTGGCGCTAGCGTGCGATCTGCGGTTTTGTCTCGATACCGCGAAGATCACAACCGCGTTCTCAAAAATAGGTGCGTCTGGCGATTATGGTGGATCGTATTTCCTGCCGCAGCTTGTGGGTGCCGCCAAGGCCAGAGAGCTTTACTTTACGGCAGATGT
>CAXPUI010000090.1:0-2730 GCA_964220205.1 Candidatus Allofontibacter communis
GGCAGCCTATCTATCGGCTTTTCTATCAGCTCTTCTATCGGCCTTTCTATGAGTGAAGGAAGCCGTTTTTAAGCCGGTAGATCGATTATTCCGCAGTGGCTTCAGCGTCGCAGGTGGGTATTGAGAAAACGGACATAGGCCTCTGAAGCGGCGATTCGATTCACCCGCTTCGTGAAGCCATGCCCCTCGTCGGGAAACACGACGTATTCAACTGGCACATCGTTTGCGCGAACTGCGGCGACTAGCTCGTCGCTCTCTACCTGAAGGACCCTGGGGTCGTTGGCACCCTGCACGACCAGCAGCGGTCGATTGATAGCGCTGGCGTGAAACAGGGGTGATATCCGTCGGTGCCTGTCACCGTCTGTCGCGGGATCGCCCATTTCGTCGTAAAGAGATTCCTTAAACGCCAGCCACCAGGGGGGAATATTTTCAAGTGTGCGTACCCAGTTGGTGACCCCGAAAATATTGATGCCGACATCGAATACATCGGGTTCGAAAGCCAGAGCGGCCGCGACCATGAACCCCCCATAGGAGCCGCCCATGATGCCGATGCTCTCGGTGTCTACCCAATCCAAAGATTCGAGATACTTCTTGCCATAAACAATGTCCTGCAGATCTCCCTCGCCGTGGCGCCTGTCATCCAGGTGGTAGAAGGTTTTACCGTAACCTGAAGAGCCGCGATTGTTGGCGCCTAGAATGGCATAGCCGTGATTCACCAGATGCTGCACCATCGCCCGATAACCGGTCCGGGTCTGGCCGCCTGGGCCGCCGTGTACCAGCACCAGTGCAGGAACCTTGTTTTCAGGGCCGGCTCCCTTTGGTTTGTAAAGAATGGCGGGGATTTCCAGGCCGTCAAAGCTGGGATAGCGGATGATTTCACTTGTCACCAGGTGAGCCGGATCAATGTCGGGATTAAGTGCCTGTGTCAGTTGTTGAGCCTCATTTTCCCTGAGATCCACGACGAAGACATTGGGGGGAGAGTTGTCGGCATTGACCATCAGGGCGAGGTGAGATTCGTCGGCTGAAAAGCGCACGCTCATTAACTGTCCCTGTGGCAGATCCGGAAGCTTGACTGGATCGCCGGTAGCCTGATTTGTCATGCTGACCACTGTGCGGGCGTCGGCGTTCACGGCGTACGTCAGGTATTTCCCCGACCAGGAATCTGCGACGTATCCGATATCCCAGTCCTGGGCAATGAATTCGGCGCGTTCACCTGTTTCCAGGTCATAGCGCCAGGCTGTTTGAAACTCCCCATGTTCATCAGTGCCATAGATCAGGGTGCGATTGTCAGCAAGAATGGTCAGCAAGGTATGTTGAATGTTCCCTTCATGGGCAGTGATCAGGGTTGGTTCTGTTGAATCCGCCTCGAGGTCTACGACATAAAGATTCGAATCTGCGCTGGTTCTTGGTTTTTCCAGTGCCAGCCAACGGCCATCTGAGCTGATGGCTGCGATGCCAAAACCCGGGTTTTCAAAAATCATTTCCCGGCTGTAGTCTTCAGCCGAATAACGGTATAAGTCGAAAGCCTGCTGATTTCTTTCGGTGGTCATGAGGTAGAAGTGACTGCCATTGTCGCTCCAGCCAACGAAGTCCGCTTTCAGATCATCGCCCGGAGTCAGGTCGAGGACGCTGCCGTCGGATTCACGCACAGCAACGTGGTTAAGCTCGTCCCCACCGCCGTCGAAGGTGTACAGGACCCGATCGTCTGCGGGAAACCAACTCCTGGCAAAGATTGCGTTGTCAGTGGAACTGGTCAGAGCCTGCGCTTCACCGCCGTCAATGGGCAGGCGATACAGGTTGAATACGCCTGTTTGATCAGAGGACACCAGCAATGCGGATCCATCTGATGAAAAAGCAAATCCCTCGGGCGCTGCCAGACGGTAACTGGTCGTCCTGTAAAAGGCATCGGCGCTGTAGGCTGGGGGTTGTGGAGAGTTTGGTGTGGCGACGGGGGATGTTGCACCTGCGTCCGGTTCCGGTCGCTCGCAACCTGAGAGTACGGATACGGCCAGCACCGCGAAGGTGATGAGGTGAATTGTCTGCATGGTCTGCCTCTTCCTTGAACAACGACGGGCACAATAAAGCCACCTGCGCTAGTTTACATTTTATTTACATTTGCAGGTTAAATTTTCCGACAAGCTGTCCGGGTCATCAGATGTCAGGTGCAAAGCGGTGGATAAGCG
The DNA here is from genome assembly GCA_964220205.1 of Candidatus Allofontibacter communis. Classification (GTDB taxonomy): domain Bacteria; phylum Pseudomonadota; class Gammaproteobacteria; order Pseudomonadales; family Azotimanducaceae; genus UBA9659. Next base: position 2,184 of record CAXPUI010000090.1, read on the forward strand.
CCCGAGCGTGGCAACGGCGTTCCCGATCGGTCACAGGTGAGCAGGCGATTCCAAAGCGAGTTCTGCGAGCGCAAACGCGCCCAGAACACCAGCCTTGTTTCCCAAACCCGGGGCGACAATGTAGTCGTCAATCGAGTCGAGAATAGACGGGTGACGCACATAGCCGTTGAGCTTAGCGCCGACAAGCCGACGTATCTTAGGCAGAAGAGTTGATTGCTCCAGCACCCCGCCGCCGATGATGATGCGATGTGGTGAAAGGATTGAGATGATCGTCGCCACAGCTTCAGCCAGGTAGAAAGCCTCAAGATCCCAGGCCGGGTGTTCAGCCGGTAACTCATTCCCTGGTTTACCCCATCGCCCTTCAAGCGCGGGACCAGCTGCCAAGCCTTCGAGACAATCTCCGTGATAGGGGCAGGATCCCGGGTAAGGGTCCTTATCCCAATGATGGGGAATACTGATATGTCCCATTTCCGGATGGATCAAGCCGTGCATCAATTCGCCATTTATGAGGCCACCCCCGCCGATACCGGTTCCCACGGTAAGATAA
>CAXPUI010000091.1:0-3044 GCA_964220205.1 Candidatus Allofontibacter communis
TCTGAATTCCAGGGCCGAGGCGAATCGAATCCTTTTGTTGCATTCAGCGATGTCCTGAAGAACAAATATGCATTGTTACTGCTCATTGTGTTTTTTATCGAGAGCCTGGGAGGTGCGACCATTGGCATACTGACACCCTACATCGCCGAGTATGTCGTGGGTCGGCCTGATAAAACGGTGATCTATATTCTGTTGTATCTGGTTCCGTCGGTCGTGTCCGTACCGCTTTGGGTGCCGCTGTCCAGACGTATTGGGAAGAAAGCCATGTGGCTGTTTTCCATGTTGATTACAGGTTTTGGCTTTGGGTCGATGTTTTTCCTGTTGTTCCTGGAAGAAGCTGCCTCAGACATCCTCATTTCGATACTGGCTTTCATCTGCGGACTGGGCGCTGGCAGTGGTGCGGTAGTTGGCCCAAGCGTTCAGGCTGATGTTATTGATTACGATGAATACCGTTCGGGAAAGAGAAAGGAAGGGACATACTTTGCGACCTGGAACTTTGTGTTCAAGAGCTCGACCGGTATCACGCTCATGTTAACCGGGTTCGTTCTCAGCGCCTCCGGGTTTGTTCCTAATGTTGAACAGACTGATAACGTCAAGCTGGCCCTGCTGACTCTTTATGCGATCTTTCCGCTTGTTTGTTATACCGTGGGTGCATTGATCTTCAGTCGGTTCAAGCTGGATGAATCTGTTTATAAAACCATCCGCAGTTCCCTGGATAAGGGGGAATACCTGTCCACAGGGACAAGTGAAACGAAAGAACGTTAAACAAAAATTATGTTCTGTCGTGGCGTTCGCTGGAGTCCATGGTTTGGCTGATGGCGATATTGCTGGCGCCGACTCGATCTCAGGAGGCCACCATGATTTTCAGGGCAAGGTATGGCACGAAATTGAGAAACAAGACAGCAATTCGATAGTGCTGAATCACGCTGAAAACTACTAGTTTTGCTTGATCCCGGTCTATACCGAAAGTCTTCGCAGCCATATCGCCGGCAAAATCGTGCATCAATGCGATAGCGACAAGAGCTACCACGATGAAACCAACATTAATGACCGTACACCATCCGAAAAAGGTTGCTGCAGTGTCGAGCGTCATCATCAGTCACCTGCGTTTGTTTCATTAGCTCGATAGATTGACTCACATTATCTCTCAGCACAACTGGCTCTGGAGCGAACCAATCTGGTTTCAGGACCTGTCAGCGTGACGGCTTAAAAGGCTGGAGGTTCTTGTCAGCAGGGCTGAAGAGAGCTCCGGCAACGGCGTGTGTTGTCGGTCGTGGTCCTGTCGAGCAGCTGGTCAAGTCAGGGCTGGTAGTCGACCTCGCAGATTCCACCTGCTCGCTGCATGCTTTTGGCCGTGTACTGTTGCAGTTCGATGAAGATCCCGTTGGGGTCGTGGCAGGTAATCATCCAGTTATGATCACCGGCGAGTTCTTTGCTTGTCGCATCATATCCAGCACCGACAAGTGCATCGTAGGCCTGGTCAACATTGTCCACCTCTATTGCGAAGTGTTTCACGATGCCATCGCCTGCGCAGTTCGTGTTCTTGATAACTTCAATGTAGGTGCCATTTTCAAAAGCAAGGTAGAACCCAACCAGCTCATTCTGCTTGTTGCGGAATTCGAATTGTCGCTTCAGGCCTAGTACGTGGTAGAACCGTTCTGTTGCCTCGAGATCGCAAGTCTCGATGCACACATGAGCTAATCCGGTCTTCATTCGGGCACCTCCATGCCTTCGCTCCACCATTTGCTGTCAGCGACGTCCTGGAGAAACCGATTCCGCTCAATATCATCTAGTCCGAACACGGTCCCAAGAACCCTCTCTGCGACCGCATCTGCGGCCCAGCGTAAACGGCTGCCATCGGAGTTGGCTATCCTGACGAAAAGCTCGCCGACCTGTCGTGGATCGAATGCCTCCGACAACCGTGCCCGAACAGCATTAATGTTAGCTTCGATCAAGCCCCGGTAAGGGGAATCGCTGTCGTAGTAATCAGGTAAAGTCCCGTCGCCGGAAGCGGTTGCATCCATTATCCCGGTGGCGTACATGCCTGCCTCAACAAGAGCCACCTTGATACCCCAGCGATCCACTTCATGTCGCATTGCCTCAGTGGCACCTTCCAGTGCAAATTTGCTGGCGGTGTAGGAGTAGTCGCCGGGCAGCCCGGCCAGTCCCGACAGGGAGCTGACCTGGATGATGTAGCCGCTGCGCCTCGCTCGCATCTGGGGCAGCACAGCCCTGGCCAGGAGCATGGCGCCGAAAAAATTGGTTTCCATTACCATTCGCAGGGTTTCTTCGGGTGTGTCCTCTACCGTACCTGCCCGCAACACACCGGCATTATTGACGAGAACATCAATGCCGCCCGAATCGTTGAGAATATCGCTGACAAACGAATCAAATGTTTCCGGTCGCCGGACATCCAGGGTCACGGCTCTGAGAGTAAGTCCTTCCGAGTCGGCTGCTTTCAGTAAGGCATCACTATTTCCGGTGTCGCGCATTGCCGCATAGACCTGATCACCATGACGAGCAAAGGCGAGAGCGCCCTGTAAGCCAAAACCACGGTTTGATCCTGTGATTACAACAACTGCCACTGTGCCCCCTTGCTCAGCCCGGGCCGACGGGTCATTGAATTAACGGGCTGACGATCTATGCTAACCTGCCTGCTGTTGCCACAGCAACGGAACATCCTGGTCATGCCAAACCGAATCATATTTCCAGAAAAAGGGCAGGTGGCACTACAGCGTTTTGAGCTACCGGCACCGGGCCCTCTTGATGTCAGCGTTCGTACCTTGTACAGCCTCATGAGCATCGGCACCGAGACGATCATTCTGCATCAACGCTACGACCCTGATACCCATTTCGCGAAGATGTTCTCCTTTCCTCAGTTACAAACGGGTGTGCAGGCTGTGGGTGAGATAGAAGCGGTAGGTAATCAGGTCGCTGGCCTGAAGGTTGGCGACAGAGTCTTTATGCGAATGGCCCACGGTTCCCACCAGGTTCAACCGGCTGGAGCCTGCTCTCGGGTCCCAGAGGGTATTGATTTGAAAGCA
>CAXPUI010000092.1:0-12407 GCA_964220205.1 Candidatus Allofontibacter communis
TGCGGCCCGCCGAGCACTGATCTTTTCTTCCAGGGTAGCGTCATCACCAAGGCCATCGGTAACGCCCATGACCGTACTGAGCAACTTCCAGATGTAGCGGAACTCACCGGCCATCATCAACAGACCAGCAGCGGTTTCATGCACCTCATTGGTGACACCAACGGCGATGTTTTCGAGAGCCGCATGCAGCCCATCATTCGCACCGAGCGTGGCATCAACCATCGAAATCTCCACGTAATCACCCTGTCCCGTCGACTCACGAGCATAGAGCGCTGCCAGTAGACCGACCAATCCCTGCATGCCCGCATTCGTGTCTGCGACAGAGAGCGGTAGTTCGGCGGGGAAAGCCCCGGTGATCGCTGACTGCCTGGCAACGAGTCCTGTCTCCGCATGTATGATCGGCGCATAGGCAGCCCTGCGACTGTCCGGATTATCCGCCCCGAACCCGGAGATCGACAACATGATAAGGCGAGGGTTTATAGCCGACAGCGTATCGTAATCAAGCCCGAACCGAACCATGACGTCGGGGCGGAAGTTTTCAATGAGAACATCACAGACACCAACCATCGACTTGACGAGCTCTACTCCCTGCTTGTCAGACAGGTCAACACAGACATTCCGTTTACCCGAATTCTGCTGATTAAAGTAACCCGACACATCACCAACCTTACGCCCCCAGTGCCGGGTTACATCGCCTTCCGGCGGTTCGAGCTTGACAACATCCGCACCCAGGTCACTCAACATACGCCCCGCAAAAGGCCCCGCCAGAACTCGGGACATATCAAGGACTTTGATACCAGCCAGAGGAAACGCCACGTTACACCTCGCCCTGTCGAGCAGATCTTAGCTTTTCCCGGAATCGGCGCATGCCCTGCAACCAACGATCGTAATCGTTTGCCTTCCTTTCAAAATAGGTGGCGACTTCCTTGTGGGGCAACACCAGAAAGTTCTCATTCCTGATGGCCGCAATACAGTCATCTGCGACGTCCCCGGGTTCGAGCACGCCATCCTGAGCCGCCTGATTGGCCTTCGCTGTGCGTTTCACCGCCGGGCCATCCGAATTTGCAAGAATATTCGTCCGTACAGCCTGGGGACAGAGTACTGACACACCAATACCCCGATCCCGGTAATTGATTGCTATCCACTCAGCAAGCGCAACTGCCGCATGTTTTGACACCGCATAGGGTCCTGAATCCATCTGTGTCAGCAGACCTGCTGCGGAGGCTGTGTTAAGCAGGTAGCCCCCTCCTCTGGACACCATGCCAGGTATGACCGCTTGAGCCGCGTAGAGATGGGCCCAGGTATGGACGTCCATCATCTTCTTCCAATCTTCAACGGACAGATTCAGACCACCGCGCTTACCATACCCCGCATTAGACACGAAAATGTCTATCCCGCCTTCTTCGTCCAGTCTGCTGACAAGCTGGTCAATTGCTGCCTGATCACTGACATCCAGCACTTCTCCTGTAGCGGCCTCGCCAATGAGAGAGGCTGTTTCTGCAACCGACGTTGCATTAAGGTCCGTGCAGACAACCTTGCGAGCACCACACTCGACAAATTTCTGCGCCAGCGCCCGGCCAATGCCGGATCCCGCGCCCGTTACGACGACAAGTTTGTTTTCAATTTCCACGTTAGACTCCTTACCTCGTCGGTAGTGTACTATCTCCAGGGACGACGTGGGCGGAATTTAGCCTGCCAATCCATCAAGTAACTGACAGGTCCCAACAAGCATCATGATTATCGACACACCAGGCCTCAGTATTTATACCGAGCAAAAAGGCGCGGGAGACCCCGTCCTGTTTATCAGCGGAACGGGTGGCGACCTGCGTGTCAGACCGAATGTCCTCGATGGGCCCCTCCCGGAAAACCACCGGGTCATCGCTTATGACCAACGCGGACTGGGACGGACGGAAAAACCTGACGGCCCATACACCATGGCCGACTATGCTGACGATGCAGCGGCGCTCCTCACCGCGCTTGAACTGGAAAAAGTGGCAGTCATCGGGGGGTCCTTCGGCGGTATGGTTGCGCAACACCTGGCGCTAAGGCACCCCGGCAGAGTCAGCAAACTGGTACTTTGCTGTACATCACCCGGTGGCGACATGCCCAGCTACCCGTTCCATGAGTTACCCAGCGATCTCTCTCCCGTAGAACGCCTGTTAACACTCATGCCGATTTCTGACAGACGTCGAAACCAGGCATGGCAGGACGCCAACCCGGAGATTGTGCAACAGATCATGGCACAGACTGAAAGAGCCGCTATCCCGGAACACCAAACGCCAGACTACCGTCGCGGAGCGCGCCTGCAGCTCGAAGCACGCCGCGATCACGATACCAACGCGCAGCTACCCGAAATAAGTCTCCCCACGCTGATATGCGCGGGACGTCACGACGGCATAGCCCCACCAGAAAACCAGGAAAGACTGAACACGCTGATACCGGATTCCAGGCTGAACTGGTACGAGGGGGGACATCTGTTCATGGTGCAGGACAAGACCGCCTGGCAGGATATTATTGCTTACCTGAAGAGCTGATCCATCGGTCTCACTGGCTCAGCCCCCGCCCAGCCGCTGCTCCTGTCTCGGATCATGTCATAGAACGCTGTTAACTGTTCAGTCCGTTCGTAGACCTCAAGCATGTGGCCTCGCGTCTTCACTGTATCAATGAAAGCAAACTCGGTACCTGTGAGGGTACGAGCTTTGGCAGCAATCGGGTAACCAAGCCGTTCACACGTTGCATAGGTCGCAGAGAGCGAATCCACCATCATCGCCATGTGGTGTATGCCTTCTTCACCCGGCGCATAGAGGTCCCTGAAGGGTGATGGCCCTTCCTCATCCTGCTGGACCATTTCCAGCATGACTTCACCCCACTGTCCATAGGCCGATGTGTGCAGGAATGTCTGTTCTCGGCCCCGATGCTCACCCCACGCGAGCGGTATTCTTTCAGCCAAGTAAAAAGGTCCAGCGCTGCATTCGGCCGCCATCCGCCCCGCAGCAGCAGCCGCATCGTTCACAAAGTAGGCAATCTGGACGATGGGGTAGCTGAGACTCATGGCTGTACCAGTACTTCGGACACGGGCAGAACTACCAGCGTTCAGTCCAGGGGCGCAACACAACTTCATTGGTCCAGGTCGACCGATGCTGCCGGTGTATCTGCAGATAAGCTTCAGCAATGTAATCCGGATCAGCCATGTTATCTTCCACCGTTTCCCCAGCAGCCCAGTGCTTTCTTGATCCATCCTCCTGGCTCACACCGATGGCACAATCGATCGGACAGTTGGCAACGTGAACACCCTGCGGCATTAATTCTCTGGCCATGCTCTGGGCCAACCCGGCTTTTCCATGACAGGCAGCTGCAAAAGCCCCACTTTTCGGGAATCCTTTCAGGGCTGCACTGGCATTGGTAAAGATCATCGTCCCACGACCGTATTCATCAACTTCGTTGTCCAGAAAGCAAAGGGCAGCCTGCTGCGCAACCAGAAAGGCACTGTAAGTTGAATTCATCAGTGTCGCCTTGACGTCTGCTGGCGCCGCTTCGGTAATTTCTTTTCTGAAAATATCAGCGGTCCGTCCATCAATATTATGGACAACCAGCGTTGGGTTGCCGAGTTCCGCTTTTACCCCGGCGAACAAATCAGCCACTGACGCTTCATCGGCTGCGTCACAACCATGGACACTCACACCATGCTGTTCCCGCAGGGCCTGAAGTGCCGGCTTACCCGGGTTTCTAGCGGCGATGGCAACCTGCATACCTTCGCCAGCGAACAATCGGGCACAGCTCGCACTGACACCAGCCCCACCCCCGACAATCACTGCAACTTCGTTTTCTTTCACAGACAATTCTCCCTTCAATCAATTCCTTAACCGCTCAATTCCTCAACCGCTCGATTCCTCAATCGCTCGATTTCTCAACCGTTTTACTCCCCACGCTTTCGCAGTCCAGCTGCCATGTAACAGGCATCAATGACCTTCATCTGCCTGACACCATCATCACCATCGGTAGCAGGCCTAATCTCCTGTTCGACAGCCTCAAGAAAAGCATCGAGCTGGTAGGCGTACGTCGGTCGACGATCAAACGTCTCGACCGAGCGTTCTTTGCCGAGCATAAGCTCAATCCGGTTCCCAAATTGCGGTGCAATGACATTGTGCACCCGCATCTCTCCCTCTTCGCCCACGACGTGCAATGAGGCGACAAAACTGGTCGATGGTCGCATATCCCCCGATGTCGTGATACTGACATCATCGAGTTTCATTTCTGCTGTCAGCATCAGGTCGACCTCCGGCGGACCAACCTCAGCGACCGCAGAGACAACTTCCGGTTCCCTGTCGGTCAAGTGCCGCACCCAGGAAATGGGATAGCAGCCGATATCCATGGTGACACCACCACCGGTTGCATAATTCATACGAATGTCATTCGCATCGGTGACGGGCACATGAAAAGCCGCGTCGATCGAACGAATCTCTCCCAGACAACCTGACTGGTAGATCTCTCGAACACGCTGGAACAGGGGATGATACCGGTAGTGGAAAGCGTCCATCAGGACGAGGCCACTGGACGCTGCTGCAGCGCTCATTTCCTGGGCCTGTGCAGCGTTAGCGGCCATGGATTTTTCGCAGAGCACATGCTTGCCAGCCGCCAGCGCCTTCAAGCACCACTCGTTGTGGGCTGTAATCGGTAGAGGGATATAGACAGCGTCAACGCCGTCATCAGCGACCACCTCATCATAGTGATCAAACACCCGTCGAATGTGGTGTGCTTCGGCAAAGCGCTCGGCCCTCGTTCGGTCCCGGGCAGCAACTGATACGACCTGGGCATTGAACTCGTTCATGCAAGGATAGATCAGGGCAGCAGGTGTGATTTTCGCCGCGCCCAGGGTCCCGAACCGAACCATCAGGATCGGTCCGCCGCGCTGAGCGCATGGAAAGGCGCCCAGAGATCAGTCATGGCGGGCCTTACCTGCTTGTGACCCAGCAGATCGAACCAGAGATTACCGGGATCTTCAGATCCTCGACAGCCCGTCAACGGCGAGTTGGGACCACTGAGGGCGCCCGACAGATCGAGGGTATGAATCCACCTATCAAGGTCATTGGCAATCACTCGGTGCAGCAACTTCCATTCGCCCTCTCGCTTTTCCCACACATCAAGGTATCGGCCATCATGCAGGAAATCCGTATAACCTGAGTCATGGGCGAGCCGGTGAACCACGTGCCACTGCGAGGTACAGGCGCACCTGTCGCCGTCAAAACGAAACCGGGTATTGGTGATGGAGTGCATGCTGGAATCAATCCGCTCCAGACAAGGAATGACGTAGTCCGCAAATTCGTGCGCGTTGCCCGCGAAGAAACCATGATCGTCATAGCCATCCGGCCAGTAGCAGGATTTCAACATGTCCAGATCGCAACGATCCACAGCCTGGCAATAGCGGTGAATAACCTCCCTGATAGCTTCCCGGTCTTTCAGCTCCTTGACCTCTGCTTCCAGGATATTGAGTCTCGCCACCAGGTCTTCAGCAGAAGGTTCCGCCATAACTAGACTCCCTCGTGCGGCCGATCCGCATCAGTTCTAAAAAGATTCTCGTTGTCAGGGTATATCACATTCAGCGCAAACATGATGGCTCCCGCGAATTCCGTCATTTCTCCCCGCTTGGAATGATCGATCAGGAGCTCTACGGCCGCAACAACCGCCAGGTAGCCAACCACCTGGTAGTTCTGCGGCATTGGCGCAGCGATCCCATTGAAGAACTTCCGGACCCTGGCATTCCTGCGATACAACGGAGTGGCCACAAACAGATAGATCAGCATGGCAACGGCAAGACCCGTACCAAAGATCAGTTTATTCAGCTTGACTCTTTCACCATCAACTTCAACAACCAGGTTGTGCAAACCTATTTCACCCTGGGCATTGTTAGCCTGGAAAAACTCGGGGCTTTCAAGCCCCAGGATCCTCTGCCCCCAGGATATTTCTTCCCCGGCCCCAAACAGACAGAGCAATCCCAGCAGGGTTGTGACACACAGAAAAAGCCATGACCGCTGGCGACGGAGTGTGATAACCCGATGAAAACAGACAGACATGGTCACCAGCAGAACAATCACTGTTGTCCATTCCACGAACCCATCCTCGACCACCAGCGCATAGCGAAATTCCTCGGGGACGACACGGGCGAGATAAATGGCATAACCCAGGAACACCGCGATGATAATCAGCGCCCACGACTGCAATGTCCCTGGCTCCAGCGTCAGTCCCTTCAGCGAGCTTCGCTGCCATAAATCGAAGGCACCGGCACCACAAAGTGCAACAGGGTCAACGAAATACAGCCAGAAATTTTCGGCACCTGTCAGCTGCAACTGGAAGCCCAGCAGAACCAGCAGCAACCAGGCAGCCACAAGGTAACAGCGCTGGAAGAGCGCCACCGCGGCGACGCTAAACAGGATTGCAACGGGTGTTACGGCAGCGCCGGTGCCGGCCAGGCTACCAGCCAGGTCTATACCGGACAGCGCGCCCAGTGTTACCAGCGCACCCACGGTAAAGTAGCAGAGTGCGACCCTGGCTTGCAGCAAGCGCAGGGCGTCGGTGCGCCACCCGGTGTTTACGAACTGCAGAAGGGCGAGCGCCAGGAAACAGTAGGTGGTGACGGCAGGAGACAGTATCGATTGCTCCACCAGAGAAACGAATTCATCTAAACCCACAGTCTGTCTCCCGGCCAGGTTTCAATCATTCTTTACAGTCCCGAAAAATTAACCGGTCACGCCGGGCGGCAGATCGTTGGCCCCCGGACCGCGAACGGTACATCCTTATAACCTCGCGAGTACTGCTCCCGCAACCTCCCCACGTCTCGCCAGGTTTCCATGAACCAGGCCGGTAACGGCGGTTCGCCACATTGTCCCGCCAGTCGATTGAAGTAATCAAACTGTTGATCCCCCAGGCGATGATAGTGTCGTCGCATCACACCCCGGCTGCTCAGCGAGCGCTGTCGGTCGCCGACAGCCTGCTGCATGGCCTCGACGGCAGGCAACTGAAATTCACCCGTCAGCTGCCGGGCATACCACTTGGCCTGAATCTCAAAAACCGGGAAAGGAATGATAAGAAAAGGCAGACCGATGAAACCCAGATCAGGAAACTCCGGCGGAATCATGTCCTGATAGAGCGGGTTTACCCAGTCGTCATCAACACTGACACCCACCTGCTCCAGGAAAGGGAAGTCATAGTGATAACCGGTGCAGAACAACAGTGTATCAACAGCGATGGTTTCATCCCCGAGCCGCAATCGGCCATCACCCGCTATACCGTCGATGGATGGATAACCAGTCCGGACATCATCCAGCTGCACCTTCTCCCTGAACGCAGGCCCTACCCAGTGTACCTCCTCCGCATCCAGTTCATACGCCAGGTCCAGCCCGGACGCAGCAGTTCCCCAGATTGCCACCCTGCTGCCTTTGACATCGCCCGGATGCCGGTAATTGTGCGAATGGAGGAGTTCACCACGGAAATTCGCCATTCCATCGAGCGTCGGCACGCGAGGTCTGGCGTAGTGTCCATTACAGACGACCACGGCATCGAAACAATCCTTGGTGGTTAAGGTGGATACGCTCCAGGCATCGGCCTCTCGTCGAACGTCGGTCACCCGGGCAGAAAAGCGAATACGTTCGGTAATCTCAAAGTACCGGGCGAAGTTTTCCAGGTATTCTCGAACGCAGGTATGATGGGGGAACCTGGGCCATTCATCACGACCACCACCCTGGCTGTCAAAGGTGAAATCAGAAAATGCCATCAGGTCCCGTGGAATATTAGTGTGCAGGGAAGCATAGAGCGAAGCGTGTACAGCAACTTCGGTAGACTGCCCCAGTGGATCGTCTTCGACAGCCTCCTGATAGACCCAGACACCACCGACAGCCTGGCCGGCTTCAAAGACAACGACCTCACACCCCTGTCTCATGCACTCCCTGGCAGCAACCAGTCCGGCGGGTCCTGCACCAATGACAGCTACGCGCATCTGGAGGAACGGCTAATGACGAACCCGAGCGAACAGCACCATGAACAGCGCCATTACTGCGATTTCCAGTCTGCTTCGAAGGCTTCCAGCTTTGCCAGTACAGCATCCTTCATGGCATCACGATAATCGAGCAACTGGTCCTGCAACGCCCTGTTTTCAGTCGCCAGAATCTGTAATGCCAGGAGGCCGGCGTTGACAGCATTGTCGATCGCTACCGTGGCAACCGGAACACCCCTGGGCATCTGCACTATGGACAGGAGTGAGTCCTCTCCCTGCAAAGAGGTTGCAGAAACCGGTACACCAATCACAGGCACGACCGTCAGGGCAGCAACCATGCCAGGCAGATGAGCGGCACCTCCTGCACCGGCTATAATGACCTTGAGCCCTCGATCAATAGCACTGCCGGCGTACTCGAACATGCGCTGCGGAGTACGATGCGCAGACACTATTGTCATTTCGTATCCTATCTCGAACTCTTCAATCAGGTCAGCAGCCCCGCGCATCACGCGCAGGTCTGAATCGCTCCCCATAATGATACCAACGCTTGGTTCAGCCACTCTTTTCAGCTCCTCGAACAACCAGCAGCGATTGTACCTCTTCCGCACGTCTGATTGCCTCATCAACGGTCGTCGCAGTGACCGTTGCATGGCCCATCTTTCGGGAGCTGAAACACTCACGTTTACCATAGAGGTGCACATGAGCACCTGGCAGTTGTTCTGCTAACTCGAGGTTTTCGACCACCGTGACGCCGCTGAAGCCATGCTTGCCCAGCACGTTCACCATGACCGCAGGCGACGTCTGCCGCGTCGAAGCCAGAGGTCGACCGGTCAGAATTCGAGCCTGCTGTTCAAACTGGGAGGTTTCGGCCGCATCCATACTGAAGTGGCCTGAATTGTGCGCCCGCGGTGCAATCTCGTTAATCAGCAGTTCATCATCATCGGTCAGAAACATTTCAACACCAAAAAGCCCGATGCCGTCAATCGCCCGAACAGCTGCTATCGCCAGATCCCGCGCTTGCTGATCGACAAGCGGACTGACTCGCGCCGGTGCAATCAGATGCTGGAGCATATTGGTCTCGGAACTGAAACCCATCTCCACTGACGTCCAGGTCTCTGTTTCACCCGTTTCGGCCACCGCTACCATCACGGCAATTTCCTGCCGGGCGTTGACAAAAGCCTCAACATAGCCGTCCACGTCAGGGCAGAGAGGCAACCCATCAGCGTTATCGACCACAATGACCCCACGGCCATCATAGCCACCGCGACAGGCTTTCCAAACAAGAGGCAGGCCAAAGGGCGCACTGCAGATCTGTTCACCCGCTGCTCTGGCATTGAAGGCTGAGGTTGGCAGACCAGCTTCTCGCAGTGTTTCCTTCTGGGTCCGCTTGTTCACGACACTGGCCAGAGTCTTGGCTGTGGGAACCACCTTGATCCCTTCCGCTTCCAACAGCGCCAGGTTGTCGACATCAACATGCTCGATTTCCACGGTAATGACATCAACGGCTTTCGACAGCGAGCGCAGAGCAGAGAGATCCCAGGAGTTCCCAGCCACATGGTTCGCACCCGCGAGGACAGCAGGACAGTCACTATCCGGGTCAAGCACCCAGCAAGAGATATCCTGCCCGGCACAGGCATCCGTCAACATCCCCGCCAGTTGTCCACCACCGACAATGCCGATTCTCTTCTGCGCCATAGATAACCCCGCTGGCTGCTGCTCAAACAAAGCGGGGACTTTAACTGATCATCTGCTGCGGTTACACCCTGTCTGCCAGGGGTCTGGTAGACCACCAGATGAGCAGAAGCAGAACGACCTGAATAACCAGCCTGACCAGGTAAGCGGTCTCCGACGCATCGGGAAACTGATCAGGATGCAGATACATATGAACGTTAGCGGGAGTGACCGCCACGGTCAGGGCAATCAATCCCCATCCCGCAAGTGAACGAAAGGCTGGCCACAGGATTGCAAGCGCCAGAATGATCTCAAAGACGCCGGATACGTATACCGCCCAGAGTGGCCAGGGAAACCAGGGCGGGACAATCGATACGAAAAAGTCAGTTGCGGTAAAGTGGCCCACCCCACCAAAGAAAAACCAGGCAAAGACTATCCCAAGGCCTACGTACTTCAATACTTTCTCATACATCCGCGGATCCTAGCAGAAGTGAAACCCACTTCGAAAGCTGAGCACCTCTACTTTGCTGACCCGGGACTATTGATGCGTTGCTTTGGGGTTGCTAACTTGGCCCCATGAACACGGTCATCCATTGACGGTCACACTATATGAATGAGCAACCCCGACCAGAATATCCCAGGCCCTTACTGCAGCGAGCCGACTGGTTGAACCTGAACGGCCCCTGGCGATTCTGCTGCGATGACGAAGGGATGGGTCTACGACACGGCTGGCACCAGGCACTCCCGGCACAAGCCGAGAACATTACCGTCCCTTTTGCACCGAACTCCGCAGCTTCCGGCATTACCGGCGCGAGGACCGACACGACTGTCTGGTACGAACGTGATTTCGAATTGCCTGCAGACTGGCGGGAGAAACGAATTTGCCTGCGCTTCGGAGCGGTTGATCACACGTCTCAGGTTTTCATCAACGGCACGCTCGTTGGCGAACACACGGGTGGTTATTCGCCGTTCGGTCTGGACATCAACCATGCACTGGTCCCAGGCACAAACACTATCAGCGTACGAGCCCAGGACTCTCTATCCTGGACCCAGCCGCGCGGCAAGCAGGCCGGGACGACCCGATGGCCGATCGACTACGACGGCATCATCGGCATCTGGCAGACCGTCTGGCTCGAGCCGCTACCGGAGGTATCCATAGAATCGGTGTTCACCCAGTTCTCGCTGGCCTCCGGCCAACTCAGCTGTCTGGTTGAATTCTCGCGGCAGCTGGAGGGGGAATTGCAGGTCGACCTGCTGAATTCAGGCGAACTGGTCGCCAGTGCGCAGGCATCCACCGAGTGGCGCGCAGAGTCACGTGTCGACCTGGATGTCGAGCAGCCCGTTCTCTGGTCACCCGGGAACCCGGCGCTTTACGAACTTAGATTGACCCTGACCAGCGCTTCAGGCGAGCAGGATGTCGTTAACAGCTATTGTGGTCTGCGCGAAATCACCAGAGACAACGGGGTGCTCCAGCTTAACGGTGAACCCTTGTACATCCGCGGAATTCTTGACCAGGGATATTTCCCCGACGGCTGGTACACCGCGTGCAGCGACCAGGATTACAAGAAAGATATAGAACTGACTCTGGCCATGGGCTTTAACTGCGTCCGCAAGCACCAGAAGGCCGAAGACCCTCGCTACCTCTACTGGGCAGATCAACTGGGCTTGCTGGTCTGGTCTGAAATGCCTTCTGGCCGAATCTTCTCGACCGAGCTCGTGCAGACGCTGACCTGCGAATGGCTGGATCTCGTCAGGCGCGACCGGGGACATCCGTCCATTGTTACCTGGGTACCCTTCAACGAATCCTGGGGCGTCTGGCACCAGGCAGAACGACCCGAGCAGCGAGCTTTCGTGGAAGGCATTGTGGGCCTGACCCATGCGCTGGATAACAGTCGACCCGTAGTTGGTAACGACGGTTGGGAATTCAGCGCAGGAGATCTCTGGACACTGCATGTCTATGCGGAGGAATCTGACCTCAGCAGCCGGCTTGCAGAACTGGCAGAAGCGCCGGATTCACACGTGAACATAGGAGAAGGGGGACTCGGACAGAGAGTCGGTGCGTTGCCGGGCGCGGACATCAGTAATCTGCCCGTCTTGTTGACAGAATGCGGCGGTATTGGTTTTGGACATCACAGCAATGACGACTTCGCCTACGGCGAGATACCGGCTTCCACACCGGAACTTGAGCAACGTATCAGGGACGCTGTGAGAATCGTCCTGCAGGCAAGTGAACTACAGGGCTATGTCTGGACACAACTCACCGATATCCAGCAGGAGATCAACGGCCTGCTGTATTTCGACCGGCAGCCAAAGCTGCCTATCGGCGTGTTTCACGAGATCTTTTCCCAGGCACCCGGCCGACAACCCTGACAGGCAGGATACCTGATACCGGCAACCCGGGAAGCGTGTTGCTCGCTTGTCGGGTTAGAGACTCTCGCTGATTTCCTTGATGCGCCGGTTGAGAATTTCGTCATTCTCGGAATAATCCACCGGACAATCGATGAGGTGGACACCCGGTTCTGACAGGCAGGTATCAAGGACCTCAGAGAGGTTATCGACACTGCTCACCCGATGCCCCCGGGCACCGTAACTCTCTGCATACTTCACGAAGTCGGGATTATTGTATTCAAGTCCCCAGTCCTTGAGCCCCATGTTCGCCTGCTTCCAACGAATCATGCCATAGGAACTGTCATTGAGAATCAACACTGTCAGATTGAGCTCCAGGCGCACCGCGGTTTCGAGTTCCTGG
>CAXPUI010000093.1:0-21377 GCA_964220205.1 Candidatus Allofontibacter communis
GGGTCCACGGTCAACGATCAGGGTCACGGCTGCTAACAACATCCGGTTGTCGGAGATCTCGGTCCGCTCCGCCTGAGTTAATCGTCTGTTACTCTTCAACGACATCCTTAGAAAACGTCTTCTGACAAGGCGATGCCGATGTCCGCGCCGCCTGTAACGGCATTCATGTAACCCAGGTAACGCGGCAGGACTTGCGCAAAGTAGAAATTGATCGAGACGAGCTTCTTCTCGTAGAACTCATCACCCGCAGGTTTGTCGGCCACCTGCAGGGCAGCCCTTGCCATATAGTACCCACCGGCCACATAACCCATCATCATCAGGAAGTTGTAAGCCACAGCACCGACAAACCGTTGACTCTTCTGGGCATTTTCAAGCAGAAACCGGCCAGTCCGGTTCAGATCGTTACCGGCCTGAGCCAACGACTCTGCGAGGGTACTATCGATTTGCTCCAATCGACTGGCTGTCTCTGCGATATCTTCCAGGTAAGCACCCAGTGCAGCACCCTGATCCCGTAATACCTTGCGCCCGACCAGGTCATTGGCCTGAATACCATTGGTACCCTCATAAATCGCCGTGATCCTTGCATCCCGGTAGTGCTGCGCTGCACCGCTTTCTTCGATAAAACCCATTCCGCCGTGCACCTGGATGCCAATTGAAGTGACCTCGTTGACAAGTTCAGAACACCAGGCTTTGACAACTGGCGTCAGGAGAGCAAAACGTTCGTTGTAATGGCGTCGCTGATCATCATCACCATGGGTTCTAAGGTCATGGCAATAGGCACCATCATAGGCCAGGCAACGCATCGCTTCCGTCGTTGATTTCATCTGCATCAGCATCCGTTGTACATCGGCGTGCTCAATAATGGCCGCAGGCGCCCCGGATTCAACATTTCGTCCCTGCACCCGCTCTTGCGCGTAAGCCAGGGCGTCCTGGTATGAACGTTCGGCGAGCGCTACTGCCTGCAGGCCGACTTCCAGGCGCGCATGGTTCATGAGCGTAAACATGCATGCCAGACCATCACCCGGTTCACCGATGAGATAACCCACCGCACCGGTAGTTTCACCGAAGCTCATGACACAGGTTGGACTGGCATGAATGCCCAGTTTCTCCTCAGAAGAGACCACTCTCAGGTCATTCCTCTCCCCGAGGGAGCCATCCTCATTCACCAGGAACTTGGGTACGAGAAACAACGAAAGACCTTTGTTGCCTGGAGGTGCGTCTACCATGGGTGCCAGTACAATATGGATGATATTCTCAGCCATATCGTGCTCACCCCAGGTAATGTAGATCTTCTGACCTCGCAGCAGATAATGGTCACCTGCCGGCTCCGCTCGAG
The DNA here is from genome assembly GCA_964220205.1 of Candidatus Allofontibacter communis. Taxonomy (GTDB): domain Bacteria; phylum Pseudomonadota; class Gammaproteobacteria; order Pseudomonadales; family Azotimanducaceae; genus UBA9659. Next base: position 1,337 of record CAXPUI010000093.1, read on the forward strand.
TCTTGAGCGTCGACAGGTCTGAACCTGCATGAGGCTCGGTCAGATTCATGGTTGCGGTCCACTTGCCGGAGACCAGTGGAGGCAGGTACTTGTCTTTCAAGGCCGCGCTGGCGTGAGCATGAAGCGCATCAATCCCCCCCGCAGTCAGCAAAGGACATAACGCCAGAGAGGTGCAGGCTCCGTGCCACATTTCGCTGGCCGCCAGGTGAAGCAGAAAAGGCAGACCCTGCCCGCCATAGTCCGGGTCCTGGGCAAGGCTCAGCCATTCATTGTCAACGAACAGTTGGTAGGCTTCCTTGAAACCATCCGCTGTAAACACCTGATCGCCTTCAACGCGCACTCCCTGCATATCACCGGTTTTGTTTAACGGGGATAGCACCTGGCCCGCAAACTTACCCGCTTCTTCCAGCACCGAACCTGTCAGCTCAGTCGTTGCATCAGTGAAGTTTTCAAGCTGGTTCAGCAAGGAATAATCCAGGACTTCGTTCATAACAAAGTCCATTTCCCGGGTAGGAGCAGAGTAGTCGGTCATATCAATAAAACGGTAAAAATACGGTGCCGAAGATACTTGTTCGGAACAAGCAAGTCAACTGCAGCTATCGCTGTGCTATGCTTCTGACCACCTGCTATCAACCTGCTTGACTGGAATATCTTGGCGACCTCCCTCTGGCAAAACAATCAGTTCCGACTGTTCCTGGCCTCTGTCAGTTTTTCCGGCGCCGCTATGGCCATGCAGCAGTTACTGATCACCTGGCTGCTGGTAGGGATTCTGCTGCTGCCAGCAACCCAGGTTGGTCTTCTCCAGGCCCTCATGGGACTGCCGGGGATTATCCTCATGCTGTGGGGCGGTGCAGTCGCCGACCGCACTGATCCCCGAAGCCTGTTAATCCAGGTTTACTCACTGGCCTGGTTGTTCCCGATCGGGCTGTTTACTGCCGTCCAGTTCGAATTGCTCAATCTCTGGTCGGTCGGCCTGTTCGGTCTGACCATGAGCACGGCTATCGCCTATGCCAGTCCCTCGCAACAGGCGATTCTGAATCGAGTCGCAGGTCCGCAGGTACAGCGCGGGGTAACCCTGTCAACCATGGCTAGCTTCATTGTCCAGATTATCGGCCTGGGACTTTCAGGTCAGATGGAAAACGTCGGGGTGGATATCGTGCTGCTCATCCAATCCGCCAGCCTTGTGCTGGCAGCGCTGGCCGTCCGTCAACTGGTGCCCGCTCAACCTGCCGAAACAGGACAGCGGAATACCTGGGACGTTATCGTCGAAGGCTTCCGGGCTGTTTACGATAACCGCACCATCCTGCACACGATGATCATTACCTTCATATCAGGAATCTTCAACTACGGCGCATTCGCTATTGCCCTGCCTTACATCGTGAAAAGAGACTACGATGGCGACGCCGTCGGCTTTGCCACCATGATGATCGTCTTCTACACAGGCGCGACTATCTCCAATGTGATCCAGTACTGGGTCATGCCACTTGCACGTCCGGGCTTCTGGTTCCTGGCCATGCAGGTAACGAGGGCTGTTCTGCTCTACCTGATCTGGTTACAGCCAGACTGGTGGCTACTGCTTGGTATCATGTTCTGCTGGGGCCTGAACATGGGTGTCACCACCAATCTTAGCCGTGCGATTGTCCAGGAAGCCAGCGAACCAAAATTTCTCGCGCGCCTGTTGTCGGTTTTTTCACTGGGCATGATGGGTGCGATCCCGATAGGCGCCGTCACCATCGGCTTCCTCGTCGCCTGGTTCGGCGAGGTCAATGCACTGATACCCGCGATGTTTATTTCTATCGGCCTCTGCGCTTACGGATTCCTATTCACCCGAGTGGCCCAATACCGCTCGCCGGGTACGACTCCGTAACTACTCAGTCGCACGTGCCTTTTGAAAGTCAGGCTCTCGCTTTTCGAGGAAAGCCGCAATCGCTTCCTTGTGCTCCGCCGACTTATAGCACTCCATCAGAGCTTTACCTTCGCGACGCTGCACTTCAAGGAGATCCTTTTCCATCATATTCTGCGTGATAAGCTGTTTGACCATCTGGAGCGCCACCTGAGGATTGTCGCCCATTGAACGCGCTATGGACGTCGCTACCGATAGCAGTTCTGCACCATCCACCACCTGGTCTACGAGACCGATCCTCTCGGCTTCCTCTGCATCAACAGTCTTGCCGGACAGCATCAGCTCCGAGGCTTTACCCAGGCCACATCTCGCAATCAGGAAATGAGAGCTGGCAAGCTCGGGTACCAGACCCATTTTGATAAAACGACAGCTGAGCTTGGCCCCGCTGGCGGCGACAATAAAGTCCATTGGCAGAATCTGCGTCAACCCGACCCCGATCGCCGCGCCGTTTACTGCAGCCACAACGGGCTTGGACCCTCGAACCACATCAATCCAGTTCCCTGCTTCGGACGAGCCCTGATCCACTTCACCGGAATCAGCCTGGGCAGCAAACAGGTCCTTCACATCAGCCCCCGCGCAAAATCCCCGCCCGGCTCCCGTCACAACAAATGCGCCCACCTCATCTGAGGCATTCCCAGCTTTCAACGCCTGCTGCATCTCGTAACCCATTTTGTGGGTCCAGGCGTTCAGCCGGTCCGGTCGATTAAGGAGGATGGTCGCAACGCCCTCGCTGACGGTCATTTCTATCGTTTCATAATTCGACATAGTTCCCTCTCGGTGATTCTCAATTAAGCCTTCCCTCTCATCATAGTGAAACAGTGCACCCTGTTACAAACCGGTGCAAATCCAGCAAAACTATTCGCCAGCGGCCACCTCTATGGCCTTGACGAGAGACTGGAGGTCAAGATCGCCATCGCGATTGGTCTGCACCGCAATGGTTACACCACTTTGCATAAAATGAGCCATGTGCGTCCGGTAGCCTGGCCATAAACCACCATGCTCGATACGCTGCCCACTCCGGACAAAGAGTCCATAGCCGTAGTGCCACGGCAGATCAGGGTCTCGCCACTCTCCTTGGAGCATCGCGGTCAAGCTGCTGTCACTGACCACCCCTCCTTCGGCCAGGGCGGACAGAAACCGTACCAGCAGGGCTGGCGTCGTGACTAATCCTCCACCGGTCCATTCCGAGCGAGGGTCCAGTTTCATTCGGCCATCCGCACGCAGGTTTGATACGCCGTTCTGGTACCCAGGAGGCATCCCGCTGATGACTGACCGGTTCTGCGGCGTAATAGCCATCAGGTCAAGGGGTTGAAGTATCCGTTCAGCCAGGAGATCGTAATACTCCCGACCACTCACAGACTCGATCACCTTACCCAGCACAAGATAGCCAATGTCCGTGTAGCTGAATCCTTCACCCGCAGGGAACAGCGGTTTTTTGTTCAGCGTAAAGCCGATGAGCTCATCGGGCTCAAAGTAAGCACTGCCCTGCCAGATCACTTGCCAAACCATCTTCGCCAGGAAGCCCGGACTTCCAGGATAATCGTGTAACCCGGCGGAGTGTGACAACAAATGCCTGACCCTGATGAACTCTGCATTGGGCAAGCTGCGGAACCAGGACTCATCAGCGAGCCATCTTGATATCAGGTCATCAAGCGACAGCACACCCTCTTCAACCAGCAACATGGCCAACGTTGCAACAAAGGTCTTGCCCGTACTGCCACCCGGCATGACCAGGGTGTTATCAAGGGGTATTTCCTTCGCCTGGTCAGCGAGCCCGACAGACGCAAGGACAATCCGACCGTCTGGATATCTTAGGGCTGCCCTTACGCCCGGCATGTCCATCTCAACCCTGGCTGCATCGAGCATCGCGGCCAGTTCCTGTTCACTGAAGGCAGAGCTGGCCTGGGCGCTAAACAACAGGATGACAGCAACAGCGATCTTGACGATCTTACCCCGACAATGACCTTGTGAACGTGTCACTAACCCACCGGAATGCTGGATTGACTCTCGTTCATCAAAGGCAGGCGCTGGAGCAGCAGCATTGCGATCACACTGCCCGTGGAGTAAAGCAGCAACAGTGAGGAAAACAGCGCCTGCCAGTCTGTCCACACCAGCGGTCCAAAGCACGCGAGGATAAAGAGGCCCGTCAACCTCAACCACTCCATCTTCTGCCCATCCTGACGGCCCTCAAGCATACGCCCCTGAACGAAAAAACTGATCGCTACAACAACGAACACCGTCACCGCCAGGCTGTCAACGAGTGTCCCCCGGGCCAGCACCGCTGCTAGTCCTGCGCCCGTAATCAGCCAGTACTGACTGAAACAGTAGACCCTGGCAAAATTCGATATTTCCGGGTCGAAACGGGGCTGGTGCCAGTCATAATGCTCCCGTGGCAAATCATCGGGAATCCAGCTCGGTGGCTTAAACCAGAGTAAAAACCTGTCGCGCCAGGATCGCGTGCGCCAGCAGAGCTGCACCGTCTCTGCCCAGACATGGAGGTTCGCCCAAATCGGGTTCCAGCTGCGCAAGGCATGAGTAGTGCCATAGTAGCAGGGGCGGTCATCCCGCTCAGCGGCGAAAGTACCGAACATTCGATCCCAGATAATGAACACCCCACCATAATTCCGGTCGATATACTCCGGGTTCTTGGCGTGATGCACCCTGTGGTTGGACGGTGTGACAAATAACCACTCGTAGACGCCAAGCCGTCTGATGTGTTCCGTGTGAACCCAGAACTGATAAATAAGGTTGAGACTGCCCACGGTCACCACCACCTCGACAGGTAATCCCGCCAGGTAGAGCGGAATATAAAACACAAAACCGATGTAATCGGTGCCTGTCTGCCGCAGCGCCGTGCTGAGGTTGAACTCCTCACTCTGGTGGTGCGCGACATGGGACGCCCACAGAATTCGCCACTCATGTCCAAATCGATGCTTCCAGTAGTAGCAGAAATCGTAGGCAATGAAGGCGACAACCCACACCCAGATGGAATCTGTCGATATCGGCGCAACACCGAAGAGGGCCGTCAGGTATCCAAACACCACACCGGCAAACCCCAGCTTCAGGAGTCCTACCACCCGGCTCAATGTACCCATCGACAGACTATTCAGCGTGTCATTCAGCCTGTATGTCTGTCGCCGGGTAAAACGTCCCCACAAATATTCCACGCCCATCAACAGAATGAAAAAGGGAATGGCGTAAGTCACGTAGTTCATGCTGCCAATTGTACCCCCTGCATCCCCGACATCCGCACCGCTAGCCCCGGGACTGCTCGCCAGCCCGCTCTGCTCGCAGTCCGAAGTCCTGAATGGTGATGTTCCAGGCCACAGAGATACGATCTTCATTACTGTCCCAGGGATGGACCCAATGCTCAAGCCAGCCCGGAAAGACCACGGTCAGACCCGGTTCCGGTTTGACCAGCACCGCGTTCTTGCGACGTGAGATTCCAGGTATCACCGGATTGGTTCGTGGATCCAGCAGTTCCAGTTCACCACGACTGTCCTTGGCCGCCGCGACATAGTAAACCGCGGACCAACTGCACCCCCGATGGATATGCGGCGCATGGTATGCCCCCTTGCAGGCGACATTGGCCAGAGCAGACTCCGTGAAACGCATTTGCACTTGTTCGACCGCAGCGCCTGCGAACTGTGAAGATATCTGAAAGAAGTGGCGATGCAGATGAGACTTAAGCTGCTGAACACACGGGTCGGCATGCGCATGGAAGTCCAGCCCCGACTCCCAGCCATGAATGTTGGATCGTTGAGAATTTGGCGTCTGATCCCGCAAATCCAGAATGAAGGCACGCAGCGCATCGTTCAAGCCATCCTGACCGAAACCCCGGGTGACCAGCAGCGGAGTGCTGAAAACATTTTGAACGGGTGACGACACCATCTAACTCCTCAGCAAGTAGGGACAAAATCGCGTTGCGTATGCAGGTCAGCGGTCTGCGCAGTTTAACCACGATTTCCCGGGGGATACCAGACCTGATCACCCGTGAGCGACCCGGAATCCTGGTGATAAAAGCGCGCGCCAGCCGACCCGGCAGCCACACTCAGTCTGCTCATCTGCTAGGTGGCGGTCGGTCTGCGCCCGAAAATGTCTTCATACTCAACTGTCTCTAAACGCTGGAAAATAATCCTGATCCATCGCCGCATGACAGCTGGGCCGCGCCCATCACCGAGCTCGATCTGCCCCTGGTAAAGCACGGAGATAATCCGGTGCAGCATCGCCAGCATACCGACCTCATAGGACCAGCGCAGATAGTCCCTGGATACCTCTGCGCCGTGCCGCGAGAGTTCCGACTGATAATAGTCCAACAATGCATCCACCTGGTCTTCGCTGACATCATCTGCCAGTGCGCTACTGAGAAAGTAAGCTATTTCGAGACCGACTGAACAGAAGGTGAGGGTCTGCCAATCGAATAAAACGGCCTCACCGGTTTCGTCATCGAACGCTACATTGTCCAGGCGCAGGTCATGATGGCCCAATGTCCGCGGCTGTTCACCCAGCTCCTGTGAAAGCTGCACTCCATGTTTATGAACCCAGTCAACGAGTTGTTCCTGCCTCGCCGACAACTGACCACTCATTTCCTTTCGGTATCGGCGTATCGACCCCAGAAACCAGAGATGCAGCAGCTTCGCAGAATCGTAGAGAGTCCCTATCCAGGGCAGACCTTCCCTGGCCGGCTCCGAGGCCCAGAACGGGGCCTGAAATTTTGCCATCGCTCGGAGCACTTTCCTGAGATCATCATCGCTACAAGCCACTTGCTGATCGCCCAGCCGCAGATGACTGATATCCTCAATAAGCAGCACGTAGCGTCGCGAGCGTCGCCCATACCTCACCAGTCCTATCAAGCCTACAAATGGCATGAGCCACATCGGATAGCGACCAAAGTTGCTCAGGCGACGCGGAATGGCGCTGGGCTCATCGACTTCACTGACCGCACTGTAGTAGTGGACCGGCGCATTGATGCCAAGTCGATCTTTCAACTCTGAATAGAAACGGATCTCACGCTCATAGACTCCCATGGTCTGGCCGAAAATCCGGCTGCGTTCCGGTGACGGAATTTTCAGCACAAGACTGGCAGGAGGAGCGCAGCCAGTGCTGGATACCGCATCGTCGGAGTACTGAGGCGTGAGAACAGCGACCAGGCCAAGAAAACCCGCTTCTTCGCCAATCTGCCTGATCGCCAATCCTTTGATCGTACCCTTGTCGATATGGCCGTTGCTTCTCAGTGCATATTCGAGCCATTCTGCGTTAACCTCCGCCAGGCTGAAAGGCAGGTTCTTTTCAATTTTCATGGACGCAGTGTAACGAGTTGGGCCAGGTGACGACAGGAAACTTCTATTACGGTTACAAACTGGTTGCTGCGGCTTTTCTTGCCCAGTTCATCGCCATTGGGATATACAGTTACGTTCTTGGTCCTTTTATGCAGCCGATGATCGATGACCTGGGCTGGACACGAGCGGAATTCACGCTCACCCGGTCAATTTCCCAGATCGTCATGGCTGTGACAGGCGTATTCGTCGGCGTCCAGGTCGACAGATTCGGCGGCCGCTCAATCATGTTGATCGGTGCAACCATTCTGACAGCGGTCCTGATCGCCCACAGCCAAATCAACTCGCTCTTCAGCTGGTGGCTGTTAAACGGTGTCTTGCTTACCGTAGGTACGGCGATGGTGGGTTCCCTGGTCGTAAATGTGACGCTGTCCAAGTGGTTTATCGTGAACCGGGGCAAAGCTATTGCGTATGCAGCGATGGGCGTTTCATTTGGGGGGATAGTCCTGACACCGCTGGCCACATTCCTGATCGATAACATCGGCTGGCGAACAGCCTGGATTTGCCTCGGATTATTCAGCGCGGCGATACTCTATCCGGTCGCTCTCATGATGCGTCGTGCGCCTGAAGATGAAGGGCTGAACCCGGATGGCTTCAGCAAGGAACAAATGCAGGCGCATCCACAAACCGCCAATACCAACGGTGGCGAATTTGCGTTCACCCGTGCAGAAGCACTGCGGACCCTGTCATTTTATGCACTGGTCATTGCCTTTGGTTTCTTTACAATCAACATTGTCGTCCTGCTGCTGTTGTCCGTGCCCTTCCTGACAGACAGCGGTTTCTCCAGGGGTGACGCCGCTCTCGCAATTTTCGTGGCCTCCATTCCCGCCATGCTCTCCAAGCCGATCTGGGGTTACCTGATTGACCGGGGACGCCCCAAGCCCCTCGCCGCTGGTTCAGCAATGGTCACAGGGCTCGCACTCGTGCTCATCATCTTCAGCGTCGATGCCGGCGTGTTCTTCTGGGTAAGTCTGGCTTATGTGGTACTGGGTTTTGGTTGGGGAGGCATGATTCCTCTCCAGGAAGTCATCTGGGCGAGCTATTTCGGCCGACGGCACATCGGCGCCATTCGCGGGGCAGGCATGCCATTTGGCCTGTTGCTGGGTGCAGCAGCACCCTGGCTGGTTGCTTTGTCCGCAGACTTGACGGGGACCTACAGCGATGCCCTGATGGTCGTGGCGTTACTTAATATCCTGTCCGGCATCCTGATTTTCCTGATTCCACCCCCCAGGGCCCGGGATCAGTCCAACCAGCACAAATAACAGGCATCGCCTCCCCCTGGATGCTGTCGGCAATGCATCACTCTCTGAAATAAGGGACACGACGCTCCGGATCAGCATCAAGGATGGTGACACGCTCCATCAATCGTTGATGAGGCCAGAAATCACCTGAGGCGCAATGCTGCACTGCCCGGTTATCCCACATGGCCAGTGAACCCGGTGCCCAGCGGAAACGGCACGTCAACTCCGGTCGACCGATATTCGCGCAGAGTTCCAGCAGGAGATCACGAGATTCAGTTTCGTCCATACCGTGTTCTTCAGCAAAGTGACGGGTAAACACCCTGTTAACAAACAAAACCGTGCGACCTGTCTCAGGGTGTGTGCGCGCTACAGGGTGAACCGCTGACGGCACGTGGCCATTCATCGCATGGAAGGGCTGCCCCACATGCACCGCTTTCAGGGTCTTGACCCTCGCCTTCGTGTCCCTGTGCAGGCCTTCCCAGAGGGCATAACCGTCGCAAAAATTCGTATCACCACCTAAAGGCGGCGCCTCCCTGCAGATCAATACCGAGCCCATTGGAGGTCGTGACGACCAGGTCGCATCACTGTGCCATTCGGATGCTGCTCCCGCGGTTTTTTCTCCAGACTGAAGTTGCAGCACATCCGGGTAATCGCTCGGGGTCTGCGGGCTGCTGGGGACATGGTCGCGTTCACCATGGTGAGCGCCCAGCTCGCCGAACCGTTCTGCAAACCGGATCAGCCCATCCCGCGACAGATGTTGTTGGTCCCTGAACATAATGACGCGGCGCTCCAGCCATAATTCGCGCAGAAAAGACACCATCTCAGGCGACTCAAGATCGCGATCCAGATCAATACCATGGACTATGGTACCGAGGGCCGGCGATAAAGGCTCCAGCTTGAGATCCAGACCACAGATGCTTAAGGGTTTATAGACCACTGGTGCCAGGCTTCCGGCCACGAGGTCGGCATCCAGGGCTCGAATACCATCTGCCATCGTCTTGCGATCGCCCAGATCGGGATATCTCGCAGCAGCTACCATTCCCATGGGTGTGCGCCTGGACAGGCGCTTGGACACCGTCTGCTCCAGGCTTGGTTGTTCCGACATAAGTCCTCCGCTCTATGTTGCTGATGAACTAACTCTGACAACGACCCCAGTATAGCTCGCTGCCTGGGCACTGGAAAAATCTCAACCTGCCTGCTCTTCGGGCCAGACTTCATTGAGAACCCGCAGTGCCGCCATTGAATTAGGCCAACCCGCATAGTGCGCCCCATGAGCAATCACACCAAGGAGTTTATGGCGCTCAACACCAACATTCCTGGCACCCCTGAAGTGAATTTTCATTTCTTCCGGCCGGTTCAACGCGAACAACATGGTACAGGTCGCAAGGGAACGTTCCTGCAGAGTCAGGTCATCCTGCTGCCAGACCTCACCAAAGAGGTGTTCAACCGTGTAAGCCCCGAGCGGCTCCGCTATCGCGGGGCCATCTCCCGCTGGTGTGCCAAATAGCTTGCCCAGCATAGCCAGACCCTTTTCGCGACGTTCTTCACTCATCTCCACTATCCTTATCTCAACTAATTCAATGGAGCTGTCACGCTAATCGCTCTACATCCTCAAAGCAACCAGGCCTGTGCTGCCTTATCCAAGAGGCTAAGGCTAATAACAACGCTTTACCATTGTCCGCACCATCATCAACGGCTCTCCCCTGGATTCTCAACAGACAACCAGTTGAGAGCAACCGGGCTTTGCAGTATTTTCCCACAGGGAAAACAGAGGATTCAGCCATGCCGGTCGAAGTGATTGGATGGATCGCACCACAGGTCAGCTCAGAGATCATCAGTCCCGAAGGCCCGGTATTCGACAAGGACGTGATAGCCCTGACGGCCAGGGTTCACGAGGAAGCAGGTTTTGATCGAGCACTGATTGGTTACTTCACCAATGCTCCCGATGGTTTCCTGATCGGTGCCCATGCCGCTGCTGCCACCACAAAACTTGGATTCCTGCTGGCCCATCGTCCTGGCTTTATCTCACCAACCCTGGCCGCTCGAAAACTGGCAACCCTCGACCAGTTATGCGACGGACGCCTGGCCGTGCACCTGATTGCAGGAGGCAGTGATTCCGACCAGGCGAAAGATGGCGATCACATCGGCAAGGATGAGCGCTATCGAAGAACGGAGGAATACGCTCAGATTCTAAAAGCAACCTGGACCGCCGATGCCCCTTTCGACTTCAGCGGTCAGTACTATGACATCCGGCGAGCTTATTCCAGCATCCGGTGTATTGCTTCTCCCCGTATTCGTATCTACGGCGGCGGCGGTTCTGATGATGCGATCCGTTCATTGTCTCCGCATATTGACACCTTCATGCTCTGGGGTGAGCCACTTGCTGATACCAAGGCATTCATGCAGCGCACCAGGGAAGCAGCCGGACAGAATCCCATTACGTTCAGCGTCTCCACCCGCCCCATACTCGGGCGAACTGAAGAGGAGGCCTGGGAGCGAGCCAGGGATATCCTGTCTACAATCAAAAAGCGGGTCGGGGAACGATCTTTCAACCCAGGGAACGCCGGATCACAGCGGCTGCTCGACGCCGCGGCTGAACAGGATGTCTATGACAGCTGCCTTTACATGGCGCTGGCAACAGCCACCGGAGCCCCGGGGAACTCGACCGCCCTGGTTGGAACACCGGAAACCGTAGCGAACGCAATGCTGGCCTATTACGACCTCGGTGCAACCACCCTGCTGATTCGCGGATACGATCCGCTAGCTGATGCAAAAGAATATGGTGAGGAGTTAATTCCGAGACTCAGGCAACTCGTTGCAGCGCGCGATACAGATAACGACCATGCCGGGAACCAGTACCCTTCAGCTGACGACACAGAGCACCCGCAACTCGATACTTCGTCGCGGCTCACCCCGTGCGTCCGGCAGTCGGAACGACGCATGCGGGGAGGCTCTTCCAATCACACCCCGCGAATCATAGGACTTGATGACCAGGAGTTCTTCATTGGTCATTTCGGAATAGTAATACCAGCGGTGCTGGTCCCTGTACTTGACGTTGTAGGTCTCTATACCAATGTCGTGCCAGCTGTAGTTATCTGCACCATACCCGTAAAACACCGTCTCGAAGAGATCCTCCCGACTGATAGTGGTTGCATCACAGACGGCGAGCGGGTTGTCCTGAATCACAGCGCTCAGCGGCCGCCAGAAATTCAGCGAAATAACCCGTGACGGATTTCTGGGGATCTCCTGGCCCTGCAGAGACCAATACTCATGCCAGGTTGTGTTGTCCGTGTAGTCCATGTGAACGGAACCGATATAACCGCCACCTGCTTCAGCATCGGTAATCCGGGTTTGTCCGTCAGTACCGCCGCCTGATATCTGTCGGCCTGGTTCACGGATCAGGTGATCGAAGGTGAACGTCAGCTCAGCACCTGTCAGCTCCCTGGCAAAATTCCTGCACTCTTCGTAGTAGACCGACATAACCTCTTCACAATCGTAGAAGTCGCTGACAAGGGTGCCTCGCTGAAACAATTCAAAGCCACAGGTTTCCAGCTTCAGTTCCGGATGCTCACGCGCATCCGCTATGCGAGTCTCAACGACATGAGCATCGGCGTAGGTCCCGGTCGGATCGCGGAAATCAAATGTGCGAGGGGCATGGGTGGTAATATCACCGGCATCATCAGGCCAGAAGGCCATGCTGCCTTTAACGTTCTTTTGACGGCCGGTTATGTTATCGCCGGGAACAGCACCTGACATTGTTGTCTCCTTAAGAAAACAGGTGGTCCAATATCGGTACCCGGGTTCACGAAATGACCCAGGGGTCAACCGCGCCAGGCTTACCTCGATGCGTACCTGGACAAGATCACCTGACCAGCGAAGTTAATGCAGTTTTTGTTAGTATTACACAGAACTTCGCCCAGGAGTGCAGAGATGGCCCGAGCAATTCGTTCCTTCCATGCGGATGACGGTACAGCCGGTATCGTCACCGAAGTGATGACAAACGGAGTTGCTATCATAGAGTCACTTTTCGAACCCTCTGTGATGGATCTCCTGCTGACCAGGCTCGAACCCGATCTCAACGCCCTGGAACCGGGCGGTGGTGATTTTTTTGGCAACAGCAAAAGATCAGTTACGAGCATCTTCGCGCGTGGCACCGAGTTCAGCGAGCACCTCCTCCTGAACGATAAACTCCTTGAGATCGCCGATCAGGTCCTGTTACCCGACTATCCCATGTCGACGAATACCCCGCCACGGGAACACCAGGCTCTGAACGAAGCATCCATGTTTACCAAAATTGACCCCAAAATCGGGCCTAACTGCCATCACTACCGCCTGAACGCGACTGTTGCCATGCAGGTGTGTCCGGGCGGTGACAACCAGATCATGCATCGAGACGAGTGGCGTTACCTGCCTTACATGCACCGGGACCCTGATGGACCGGAGCTGACAGTTGCCTTCATGGTCGCCTTGACCGATTTCACTGCCGCAAACGGCGCAACACGTTTTGTACCGGGCAGTAACAGCTGGCGCGGTCAGCGCCGTCCTGAGGAACACGAAGTGACCCAGGCCACCATGCCGAGGGGCTCCGTCAGCGTCTGGCTCGGGAGCGTGTTTCACGGATTGGGCACCAACACGACCAGTACAGCGCGCACCGGCATCATTTTCTCTTACGGGGTTGACCACCTGACCCAGGAGGAAAACCAGTTTATAGCCGTGCCCCCGGAGATCGCCTTTCAGCTGCCACGTCGGGCTCAGGCCCTGATCGGTTACCGGTCAAGTTACGGTCTCAATTTTATCGAGGGTCTGGACGATGGTCATGTACTGTCCTGAAGCCTCGCATCCGGCCAACAGACGGTTTTCAGGCACACGCTGTAAACGACGAATCCGCCCAGATCAACCACAACACCGAGCAGAGTAACCTGGAGTTAACGATGCGAATCATCGACGTAGACGCGCACTTTCACGAACCCCTTGACTGGATCCACGCAACCGATGCGAAACTTGGGGACGCGCTAGGACCACCTGCCCGGTTTATGGACGTTGTCGATTCAGTGTTCGGTGTCCGCAATCCAGCCATCAAAGCACTACCCGAAGCCCAACAGGTCAACGCGCTGGAATCGATTTTGCCAGGGTTCATGACGCACCTGGAAATGACCGAGCAACGCCAGCCCGCCGCGCAGTCGTCTGCCCAGGACGACCCTACCTGCGCCCCTGAAGCGAGGCTTCAGGTCTGCGACGAAGAAGGGATAGATGTTCAGTTTCTGAATCCATCTTTCCTGGTAGAGCCCCTGGTCCAGGCAGGTCGGCTCCGCCGCTTCGACCTGCTTCGACCCATCCGACAGTGCTGGAACACATGGGCCAGCAACCAGGTGGCCGGCTATACCGACAGGCTGATTCCCGTTACCCAGATTGATTTGCAAGACCTCGATTGGTCCATTGCCGAGATAACCCGCATGCGAGCACTGGGCAGCCGGGCATTCGCTTTGCCAGAAGCACCCACCGGTCATTCCAGAAGCCCCGAAGGCATCGCCAAGTCGGTGACCCACCCGGATTTCGATCGTCTCTGGTCGGCCGCGGTCGACCTCGAGATGGCGGTCTTTGCACACGTGGGTTTCGGCCGTGAGCGCATTAACTCAGGATGGCTGAACAACGGCGCCAGCGACGTATCAACCTATAGCTTCCTGAATTCCGTCATTGCGCCCCAACTGGCCCCACAATTGCTGCTCGGCGCCATGGCTTTTGACGGCGTATTCGAGCGTCATCCAAAACTGACTGTTGTTGTTGAAGAAGTGGGTGTCTCATGGCTACCTCACTTTCTGGCGGTTCTGGACCAGGGCGTGGGCCGAACCAAGTCAAGTGACCTCGAGGACGGGGAATATCGTCCAGACTTTGCAGGCAGCGCCTACAAACTGCCGCTGGCGCCCTCCGAGTACCTGCGACGACAGGTCAGAGTGACACCCCTGGTCGCCTCACAACCACTGCGCCCTGCGCTGGACGCGGCACCTGAAATGTTATGTTTTTCCAGCGACTATCCTCACGTGGAAGGGACCGCCAAGGCGGTCGAATTGTGCGAACGGCAATTGCACGGTGTGAGCGATTCGATTAGATCAGACTTTTACGGCGGAGTCGGAGAGTTGATCGGTATTTAGCCTTCAACGCGGCCTCTACATTGCAGCAGACTGTGGAACGGTAAAGTTACGCCGGCCGCACCCGCTATGACAACGGCAATACCCCCGGCACCATGCTGACAGCGCAATTCTTCACCTGCCGTGGAATTTAATCCTAGTCTCGCTCGCAATTCCGTTACAATTGGCGCCGTTCTGGCTTCTACAAATTGCAAAATCAATGACTCTTCGACGATGGGTGCTATCAGGCACTGCCGCTCTGGCAATATTATTCACGACATTCAATGTATTCGCGACACAGCGAGTCGACGACTTCGTCCTGCTTGACCAGCACGGCGTCGCCCATCAGATGCACTACCACAAAGATGCCCCTGCCGTGGTGCTGATTGTTCACGGCAATGGCTGTCAGATCGTCCAGTCAAACCTGGAAGACTACCGCGCACTGAGAGACGACTACGCTGATGACGGTGTCAAGATCATGATGATCAACAGCAACCTGCAGGATACCCGGGAAAGTATAGGCATCGAGGCGACCGAGTGGCAGGTGGATTTTCCCATCCTGGATGACAGCACCCAGGCAATAGGCCGCTCACTCGGGCTGACACGGACGGCTGAAGTCATCGTGTTGAATCCACTGGATTGGAGCATCGTCTATCGCGGCGCCCTGAGTGACCGCGTTCACTATGAAAGACAGAAAAATGAGGCGTCGGAGTCTTTTGTTCGCAATGTCCTCGACAGCATGATCGCGGGCGATATACCAGATTACCGGGAAACCAGTTCGCCTGGCTGCATCATCAATTTCGCCGACATCGACGGCACAGCGATCAGCTACAGCGACACCATCGCACCACTCCTCAAGGAAAAGTGCACGGTCTGTCACGTAGCAGGCGGCATCGCACCGTGGGCCATGTCCGAGTACCGAATGATTCTCGGATTCGCCCCCATGATCCGGGAAGTGCTGCGGACGCGACGCATGCCTCCCTGGCATCTCGATCCACAGGTTGGTGAGTGGCAACATGACGCCAGCATAACGGATGATGAGCGTGCTACTCTGCTGGCCTGGCTAGAGGCAGGTGCTCCTCGAGGAGACGGTAACGACCCTCTACTCGCGATAAAACCCAAAGAAACGTCCTGGACACTGGGTGAGCCCGATCTTGTACTTGAGATTCCCGCGTTTGACGTCCCCGCGACAGGAACCGTGGACTACCAGTTTCCTCTGGTGGAGAACACACTCGGCCGAGACGCCTGGGTCGTTGCCGCCACCATCATTCCCGGCGACAGTCGAGCCGTGCACCACGTACTCATGGGTACCGTCAGCGAAAAAATTGAAGCCGGAAAAGAGGACCTTGAAGCTATCTTTGAGAATTACATCATGGGTTATGCGCCCGGCAATGAAAGTGCTCACATGCCGGAAGGCACCGGCGTTTTCGTCTCGAAGGACGACTGGTACACCTTCCAGATGCACTATACACCCTACGGCCGGGCATCGACGGACGCGACCCGCGTTGGTCTCTACTTTGCCGATGAACCGCCTGAGCAGTATTTCCGTCAACAGGTTGTACTGAACCCCAGAATCCGAATCCCTGCTCATGCACCTGCGCATGAGGAAAGCGCTTACTTCGAGTTTACGCACGACGCGGTGATTCACAATTTGACGCCCCACTCTCACTATCGGGGTAAAAGCTCAACCTTTGAATTGATTTATCCGGATGGCAGACAGGAACTCATCCTATCAGCGCCCAATTACGACTTTAACTGGCAGCGCACCTACAGTTTTGTAGAACCCAAGAGGGTCCCGGCCGGAACCCGCATCGTGCATCAAACGGTCTACGATAATTCCGCTAATAATCCCGGTAACCCCGACCCGGACAGCGAAGTGCACTGGGGACTGCAGAGTGAGCAAGAGATGTTATATGGCTCCATGAGTTATGTATGGGCGGACGAGCTTGCTGCCGAGCCCTTTCATAGCCGACTGAGCTCAGACGTTGCTCAGTTCATGGGGTTCGCAGATAACAACATGGATGGCAAGCTCGCCAAAGACGAAATGCCAGGGGGAATGCGCAAGCGCATCGGCTGGAAGTGGTTTTTTGTTGACCGGAATTTCGACGGCGGCCTGGATCAGCAGGAAATGGAACGGCTATTCAAGTAATCCACCTGTCATGGCAGCTGCGCAGCGCCCCGCCCTGATCAAGGCACCCGTTTTTCAGCCAGATGTTTGCCCGCCATTTGCAACAGCAACTCGACAGCAAACATCAACCGACCGGATTGATCGGCGTCGGACACTGAGACTCCATTTCGATCAGCTCAGAAGCCCACAAACACAGATCGTCCCGGTAGAGCTCCGCATAAACCTGGATACCGGTCGGCAGTTCGCCGGCGATTCCCGTGGGCAGCGCTACTGACGGCAGCCCGAGCGCATTACCAGGTACGATAAAGGGCCAGCTGTTCCTGACGGCGTCCACGCCCTTATCAGGATCCAGGTCTGTATCGATTGGCCAGGGCAGCGTCGCCCAGGTCGGGCCGATCGCTACGGTATAATCAGTCAGGAAAGCAGACCACAGACGACGCAGTCGCCGACGTTCAACCAGCGCTTCGTCCAGTGTCAGCGACTGTATATCGAATACCGACTGCAGCCGCTGGAGGTACGCCAATGTCTCGGGCTTCACTACAGCATCTGCACCCTCAAGGGCACTGCCTCCCATCAGGATCTTTCCCCAGATCTCATAGACTCGCTCGAGCTCTGGTGCTTCAACCTGTTCGACAACCCAGCCCTGTTTCTCCAGGATTAACCCTGCGCGCTCGATTTCACTTCTGATCGCGGCAGGTATTTCGTAGCCGGCAATTTCTGTCACCAGTGCTGCTTTCGGAAACTCGGGTTGACGCCCTTCCAAGGGGACATCAACCGACTGGGGATCCTCAATGTGTCGTCCGGCTAATACCGATAGTCCAACTCGGAGGTCTGCCACTGTTCGAGCCATTGGACCATCAGTCAGAAATGCTCCTGAAATCCCCATATCAACAGGATCAATGGACGAGACACAGGGCACACGCCCGATAGAAGGCTTTAACGCGGCAATACCGCAGCAATAAGCAGGGTTACGCAGGGAACCCCCGATATCATTGCCAAGGCCAAACGGCGTCATCCCCGTTGCAAGGGCAGCTGCCTCCCCGCCGCTGGAACCTCCTGGAGTGAGGTCCCTATTCCAGGGGTTGTAAGTTCTACCTCGCAGGGGGTTGTCGGTATCCAGGCGAGCGCCCATTTCAGGAAGATTGGTTCTCCCGAGAGGTATTGCTCCCGCTGCCAACATCCGATCGACGATCGGCGCGTTACGCGCTGGCAAGGTGTCTGCAAATGCCGCGAGACCCTGTGTCGTCGGTGTACCAACGAGGTCAATATTCTCCTTGATAGTAAAGGGAACACCATGAAACGGTCGCTGCCTTAGCTCAGGACCAGCGTGGTCAGCTTTGTCCGCCTGATCCAGGGCCGACTCCGCGAGGACCAGCGTGACCGCATTGATGGCGGGATTAACTTCATCGATCCGGTCCAGATGCGCTGCCACAACATCCCGGCTCGCTACTTCGCCATCGCGTATCAGCTTGGCTAATTCGGTCGCACTCTTTTTACACAACGAATCCATATCTCGCTCCTCTTTACGATTATGAACCAGCTCATCGCATGGTCTGGTTGTTCTCCGCTTTACCCAGCATGAGACGATCGGGGCGCCGATTGTGACATGGGATCAAAGCGGTAGTTCGAATCATTGCGGGCTGAACGTCTTATCCTGAGCAACTCCCGCCAGGTTGCAGCCAGACCATGGGTCGCCGACGGCAGGTCATGACCAATCAGTTGGCGCAGCTTAGGCAGGTTGTAAAAGGGTACGGCTGGGTACATGTGGTGCTCAAGATGGTACTGCATGTTCCAGTACAAGAATGCCGGGAACCAGTGACAGGTAAACGTCCGCGTGTTCTGGCGAAAGTCCGCTTCATCAGGATTCAAACCGAAGTGCTGTGGCGTTCCCATCAGGAACCCAAGCCAACCGCAGTACTGTGTGCCCAGGCTAAAGACAACAATCAGGAACCAGTGCCCCGACATTACGAATACCAGGGCCAGAAACAGGTGGCCACCCAACACCAGGCGAGCCCAGTCTCGATGCTCACGTCTCAGGACCTCGTCTGCCTCCGGCAGCACATGCTGATACCACTCCCCTCGGATTTCACCGCTAGCATGCCGCCAAAATTGCGTCATACGCGCCCAGGTGTTCGGTGGATACCACGCCAGCATCGCCATCCAGAAGCGTGCTCTTCTGAAACTGAACCTGAGCGGCAGAACAACCTCCCCATCGGCGCCGCCCTGACAGGTTGCTCGATGGTGACGGGCATGACTCTGCTGATACCAGATGTAGTCTGACCAGCTGAGAAATGCATAAAGCCGTTCAAACCATTCATTCAACCAACGGGTCCTGAACACCGTTCTATGCTGAAGTTCATGAACAGCAATCAGAGAGAGAAAAGGTCCGATGGTGCCATGGCAGAACAAAACCACCAACAAAAGCGGCAGATTCCATGTCCAATTATTCATCTCGAGATTGCTATACAGGGCATAGGCCGTTACGCCGGTCCCGAACCAGAGCCCGAGATGTAACAGCGTCTGGCACCAGCCTCGCCAGTCGGAACGCTGCATCAACAATGCCAGCTCTTCCGGGTCAACCGGTGTTCGGTACCATGCAACCTTCATGGAGTCGTCGAACTGCGAAGTCATGTAGTCGATCGCTTACGTATTTTTTCCCGTTTCATCCGGAACTTTACCCCAGCAGAAGGGCTTGTGAATACTCTGGTATACTGCCGCCTCCAGCCAGCTACACTACTATGACTGAGGTCGCCAACCAGGACATACCGATTAAACGGTCCCGCATGTTCGCCGCCCTGCGCGTTCGCGACTTTCGATGCCTGTGGATATCAAGTCTGGCCGCCTCGTTCGGCATGCAAATGCAGATGGTTGCAAGAGGCTGGCTGATCTACGACATGACCCAGTCACCTCTCGCACTGACCTGGGTGATGCTGTCCTTCATGCTACCCACCCTGCTCTTCTCGCTGGTGGGTGGGGTTATGGCTGATCGAATGACCAAAAAACCCCTGATCATCATCACACAGGCACTGACAACAGCCGCGACTTTTGCACTGGGATACATCATCTATCAGGGGGAAGTCGATTTCTGGCACTTTATCTATATTGGTTTTCTGAATGGCACTCTCATGTCCCTCAGCATGCCTGCCCGTACTGCTCTGGTTCCCGAAATCATGGATCGGGAAGACCTGGTGAATGCCATGGCCCTGCAAAGCGCCACCTTCAATCTAGCGAGAATACTGGGACCCGCTCTTGCAGGCGTGCTGATCGCGTTCTTTGCGACCGGAGATACAACCTCGACCTATGGTGTC
>CAXPUI010000094.1:0-3234 GCA_964220205.1 Candidatus Allofontibacter communis
GGTGTGGTTGCGAAGGCCAAGGTTGTACTAGGCGCGGTTGCCCCTACGGTTGTCGTGGTACCTGACGCAGCTAATGCGATCATTGGTACGAAGCTAGATGCAGCTGCCCTGGAAAAACTGGCGGAAGCCTGTTCTGCCGCATGTAACCCGATTGATGATAAACGCGGTACGGTCGCCTACAGAACACACGTCGCTGGGGTTCTTGCGAAAAGAGCAGCGAAAATTGCCTATAAAAGAGCCGGAGGAAAGTAATGGCTAGTCAACTTGTTTCAGCAACTGTTAATGGTGATGCGGTTCAGTTCGCTTGCCCGACTGATGAATCCTTGCTCAATGTGCTTCGGGACAACCTCGGCCTGACGGGAGCCAAAGAAGGCTGCGGTACCGGTGATTGCGGAGCCTGCAGCGTGACCCTCGATGGTCGATTGGTCTGTTCGTGTCTTGTGCTTGGCGTTGAGGCTGAGGGTCGTGAAATCACAACGATCGAAGGTATGTCAGATGGACAGAACCTGCACCCTTTGCAGCAGCAGTTCATCGATAACGCCGCATTACAATGTGGTATCTGTACCCCCGGTTTTCTTGTGGCTGCAAAGGCCCTGCTGGATCGCAATGTTAATCCAACAGAAGAAGAAATCCGATATGCCCTCGCAGGTAACCTTTGTCGCTGTACTGGTTATGACAAGATAGTCAGAGCAGTACAGGCAGCCGCGAAGGATCTGCAGAAAGCAAACAAGAAAAGATAGTGAGGAGACCGAGACATGAAACATGATCAGAGTTACGTAGAAACAGATTTCAAGGTTATCGGTACTCGTGTGCCGCGTCCTGACGGCGTTGACAAGGTTACAGGTCGTGCCAAATATGGTGCAGATGCCTACGCGCCGGGTCAGCTTGTGGGGCTGGTTTTGCGTTCGCCTCACGCTCACGCTCGCATCAAGTCGATAAACACATCAAAGGCAGAGAAAGTTCCTGGGGTTAAAGCCGTACTCACCTCAGAAGATCTGCCGGATCTGACCGGTGGTCGAGATTTGGACACCCTGGAAAACTGCATGGCCAGAGACCGTGTTCTTTATGACGGACATGCTGTGGCTGCGGTTGCAGCGATCGACAGGGCCTCTGCAAAACAGGCTTTGAAACTAATCAAGGTGAGTTACGAAAAGTTGCCTCATGTCACCGATGTTGATGAAGCCTTGCGTGAGGATGCGCCGGTGGTTCAACCTCGACATGCCAAGGAGGGGCAGCCAGCTAACCAGACGGCTCGGATGGAGTTTGGTCATGGTGATGTGGACGAGGGTTTGAAGGAAGCAGACGTCGTTGTTGAAAAAAGCTACAAAACGGGACAGACCCACCAGGGTTATATTGAACCGCATGCCTGTCTGGCTAGCGTCAGCCCTGACGGTTCTGGTGAGCTTTGGGTTACTACACAGGGTCATTTCACCTATCGCAACGTTTGTGCCGGTCTGCTTGGTATGGACATTGCCAAGTTGAAAGTAACCTCATCGGAAATTGGTGGTGGCTTCGGCGGTAAAACCCACGTCTGGATTGAGCCGCTGGCGCTTGCCCTGTCACGAAAAGCCAACAGGCCAGTTAAAATGGTCATGAGTCGAGAGGAGGTGTTCAAGGCATCCGGGCCCACGTGCTCGTCGTCTATGGATGTGCGTATAGGTGCGCGTAAAGATGGCACCATTACCTCGGCGCGAATTGAGTGTCGTTACAATGCTGGAGCTTTTCCCGGTATGTGGGGAATGCTTGGCGGTATGACCGCATGGGCCTGCTACGACCTGCCGAACTGTAAGTCCATTGGTATTGATGTTGTTACGAACAGACCTAAAGTGGCTGCTTATAGAGCACCGTCTGCACCGATGATGGCGTTTGGTGTTGAAAGTACCCTGGATATCCTCGCTGCTGAACTTGATATGGATCCAGTGCAGCTGAGGCTGAAGAATGTGGCACGGGAAGGCACCCGAGCTTCCTATGGCCCGACTTACGGTCCCATAGGCATAGAACCTACCCTGGAAGCCGTCCGTGATCATCCTCACCTGAAGGCGAAACTTAAGAAAAACCAGGGGCGTGGTATGGCCTGCGGCTTCTGGTTCAATATTGGTGGGCAGACCTGTGTCGATTTGAATATCGGTGTTGATGGAACGGTCAGCCTGTCTCAAGGTACCGTCGATGTTGGGGGCGCCCGGGCGTCGATGGGATTGATTGCTGCCGAAGAACTCGGCATACCTTATGATCAGGTCAAAACCAATGTTGCTGATACTGCATCGCTGGGGCATACAGATACCACCGAAGGTAGCCGAGGGACGTTTTCCTCCGGTATGGCGACCATTTTTGCTGCGCGAGAAGCCATCGAAGTGTTGAAAGAACGTGCAGCCAAGATGATGGATGTTCCTGTGGACGACATTGTCTGGGAGAATGGTGAAGCCCGCGCTGTTGGTGATGAACACAGCAATTTGCCGCCGCTTTCGTTGAAAGCCATTGCCGCCAAGTCTCCGCAGACGGGAGGACCGATAGCAGGACACAACGAGGTGACCGCCGATGGTGCGGGTGTTTCGTTCGCCTCCCACATTGTTGATGTTGAGGTCGATCCGGAAACCGGTGCAACCAAGATCCTTCGTTATACAGTGGTTCAGGATGCGGGCAAGGCCATTCACCCCGACTATGTAGAAGGTCAGATGCAGGGTGCTGCAGCGCAGGGGATAGGTTGGGCGTTGAATGAAGAGTATATCTATGGCGACGATGGCTTGCTGCAGAATGCCGGATTCCTCGATTATCGAATCCCTGTCTGCTCGGATCTGCCTATGCTGGATGCGCACATCCTGGAGATTCCCAACCCGAATCATCCGTATGGTATTCGTGGCGTTGGTGAAACATCAATTGTTCCGCCACTTGCGGCCATTGGTAACGCGGTCTCAAACGCAGTCGGGGTTCGAATGGATGCTACTCCCATGTCTCCACCTCGGATTCTGGCG
Source organism: Candidatus Allofontibacter communis (assembly GCA_964220205.1). Classification (GTDB taxonomy): domain Bacteria; phylum Pseudomonadota; class Gammaproteobacteria; order Pseudomonadales; family Azotimanducaceae; genus UBA9659. The sequence goes on from CAXPUI010000094.1 coordinate 2,970, forward strand.
GCGCTGGATGCAGAGTCCGCATAGCAGGAGTGGAAGTAAGTCTGACGGGGCCCTTGAGGTCTGCAGCCGGAGAAGCAGCTGCTGTTGAAATAGAAGCAGCAACTATTCGGGAGCTGTTGAAGAGACTGGTTGAGCGATACCCTGAGATGGATCAGCATCTTGATCAGGGTATCGCTGTATCCGTTGACGGTACGATTTATCGAGATGATGGCGACATCCCCATTCCACCCGGTGTAGAAGTCGTGCTGCTACCGAGAATCCAGGG
>CAXPUI010000095.1:0-3963 GCA_964220205.1 Candidatus Allofontibacter communis
CTGAAGGCCGGCCAAATCGCAGGTGCCGCGCTTGATGTCCTCGATACAGAACCTGCAACAGCTGACGAACCTCTTATCAACGATATTGATAACCTTCTGGTTACGCCCCACAATGCATGGGGAGCGATAGAATCGAGAAACCGACTAGTCATGCAGATGAAAGAAAACATCGAGGCTTTTCTCATCGACCAGCCAACCAGGCAAGTTTTATAGAGGTAGTGATACATAATGGAAGCATTTAGAGAAGATGTTAGAGAGTGGCTGGAAAATAACTGTCCTGCCAGTATACGAAAACCTGCAAGTTCCGAAGATGAAACTGTCTGGGGTGGGCGCAATGCCAGCTTTCCAAGTGAAGACGCAAAGGCCTGGCTGGAAGCAATGGGCAGCAAGGGATGGACCTGCCCTACGTGGCCAAAAGAATATGGTGGTGGCGGACTGTCCTTCGAAGAGAACAAGATTCTCCAGAGCGAACTGGCCCGAATCGGGGCAAGACCTGCACTGGTTTCATTTGGCATCAGTATGCTGGGCCCCGTCCTCCTGGAGTACGGCACCGAGGAGCAGAAGCAGGAACACATACCAAAGATCGTGCGTGGGGAAATAAGGTGGTGCCAGGGTTACAGCGAACCGGGTTCAGGTTCAGACCTCGCCAGCCTGCAGACGCGAGCCGTGCTGGACGGCGATGATTATGTCGTTAACGGCTCGAAGATATGGACGTCATATGCCAACCACGCCGACTGGATTTTCTGTCTGGTGCGCACGGACACAGACTCACCGAAGCATGAAGGCATCAGTTTCCTGCTTTTTGACATGACCTCTGATGGCGTAACCACAAAACCAATCCAGCTGATCAGCGGTGCGTCGCCATTCTGCGAAACATTTTTCGATGATGTCAGGGTTCCCAGAGCGAACCTCATGGGCAAAGAGAACCAGGGGTGGACTATCGCCAAGCAGCTTCTGCAACATGAGCGCAACATGGTTGCCGGCATGGGCATGCGCGGCAAAAGCAGAAACTCTGCTAACAGCATGGAGAACCAGGCCAAACGCTACCTGGGCGACATCGACGGCAAAATCGCAGACAGCAGTGTCAGGAGATCCATCACGCAGCACAAAATGGACGGCGAGGCTTTCTCCCTCACTCTCCGCCGGGCAGCAGAAGAATCGAAGACGACATCTGCACCATCACCTGCCTCATCAATGTTCAAGTATTACGGCACAGAACAGAACAAGACACGCTTCGAGATCATATTAAGCCTCATGGGCTCTCAAAGCCTTGGCTGGGAGGGCGAGGGCTTTGATGACCGGGAACTCTCTGCGACACGAGAATGGCTGCGCTCGAAAGCGAACTCCATCGAGGGCGGGACGTCTGAAGTGCAACTCAATATCATCGCAAAGCGCGTGCTCGGGTTACCTGACTAATGGCATTGCACTAATGACATTGAACTAATTACACCGAATCCTGATTAGCGACATTGCGAGAGGCCAGCTTATGAGGCCATCACCAGGAAGAAAGCAACGCATTCGACTGGCCGACGGTCGCGACTTAATCAGCGCATCAGAGCCTTCATGGCTGATGCCAGCCCTGAATCGCTGAGAAAATACATCTCGTCCTCCATACGTTTGTTAACCATCCGAATGGAGAAAGAGTCTTGCCAGCGTTTTTCAGGTACCGGGTTAATCCAGACAACGGAACGAAAGTGATCTCGTAATCGTTTCAGCCAGACCTCGCCGGGCTCGGCATTGAAATGTTCTACACTGCCTCCCTTCTCGGTGATCTCCCATTGACCCATTTCTGCATCGCCCACGATGATCAGCTTGTAATCGGACGGATAACGGTGAATAAGTTGCCAGGTAGGGACTTTGTCCTGGAACCGTCTTTCGTTGTCCTCCCAGACACTTTCGTACAGAAAATTATGAAAGTAATAGGCTCCCAGGTGCTTAAATTCGCTACGCGCGGCCGAAAACAACTGGGAACACATGTCGATATGCTCATCCATAGAGCCACCAACGTCATACAACATGAGCACCTTGACTGCATTGTGGCGTTCCGGGACTTCGACAATATCAAGGATGCCGCCACTTCTCGCCGTGGAGCTGATGGTTTCCTTGAGGTCCAATTCCAGATCAGCAGCTTCCCTTGCCCAGCGCCGCAGGCGCCTCAACGCCAGCTTTAGATTTCGCGTACCGAGTTCTACGTCAGGATCATAATCAGCAAATTCTCGGTCCAGCCAAACTTTCGTCGCTCGCTGACGTCTCTCGCCGACCTCTTCCGAACGCTCCCCGTCTTCACCTTCTTCAGAAGTCCCCTCACCGCGCTCCCCATCCTCTCCTTGGCCTTCATTACCGGATTCTCCTTCTCCCTCTCCTTCACCTTCTCCTTCTCCCTCTCCTTCTCCTTCTCCCCTATCCTGCCCGTCGACTTCTCCTGATTCGGCAGCTGACAATTCGTCTAACAGCGTGTCACGCTTTGTTTTGACTGCCGACTGGTACTCATCCAGTAATTGCCGTACTTCGGCATCCATCGCGAGATGGCGGTAAACCTCCTTCCTGATTTCTGCGTCATCGTCATCAAATAAACCGACCCACCGATCCATACCGTCAAAATAGGCGGCGAATGCTCGATCAAATCTATCGTAGTATTTTTCGTCCTTAACAAGCGCCATCCGACTCATGAAATAGAAATCGTCCTGATCAGCGAAAACCAGGTTGTTGCGCATTAAGGTCAAGAGGTCAATAAACTCCCGGAGGGAAACCGGGACCTCATAGCGGCGCAGGTGATCAAAAAAGCCAAGGAGCATGGGATTCAGATCTGCGAGGGGATACCGTTGCTGTATCGGTGCAGGCGCTTTTCATATTTGATTTTCGCTGAACTGCTCAGCGGCTTTGTCTCCAAGAGGTTCTGGATAATCTGCAAGGCTTCATCAAACTCGCCAATCCTGGCATGGGCAGCAGCGAGGGTATCCATAGTCGATGCCGATTGCTCGACGCTGACTGCCAGCCGCGCATATTTCAGAGCAAGCCGGCCATTACACACCATCTGTAAGGGACAAGTCGCCAGTAACCAGCCTAGCCTGTTGGCGGCAACGGCGTCTCCCTGGTCAGCCGCAAGACGATAGAGCCTAACGGCCTCAGGAAAGTTCTTACTGGTACCAAAACCTTTGCGGTGCAGATACCCCAACGCCCCCAGTGAAGCAGCATATCCTCTTTCAGCAGACTTCTCATAATGCATGATGGCCAGCTCATAGTCACGGTGAACACCCAGCCCCTTTTCGTAAGCAAAACCCAGGTGATGGTGCGCGACGATCGACCCTTTTTCTACTGCCCGCTGCAGCAATTCGACAGCCCGCTCCTTTTCACCAGAATTCCCGCCATTCAACAAAAGCTCACCCAGCCCCACCAAGGCAAGCGAATAACCCTGCGTCACAGCAGCTTCGTAGAGTTCAATTGCTGCCAGTCTGTCTGCTTCAACCCCCTTTCCAGACAGATAAAGGTTCGCCAGATTTACCTGGCTGGCCGGGTAGTACCGGTCAGCGCCCCGTTTGTACCATTCAGCTGCCGCACCGAAGTCTGCATCCACTTGTTCTGATAATATCCCCAGATGATTGAGTGCCAGTACATTTCCCGGGTCCAGATCAACAGCACGTTCGAGATCAACTCTCGCCGACTGATAATACTCCAGCAGACTGTAGGCAATTCCTCGGTTGCTGTAAGCACGTGCTTTGAGCTTATCCGAATCCAATTGGCCAGACTCCAGGAGTTCGGACAATATGGTCATGACATCCTCGTAGCGGCCCTCATTGGCTGCAATCTCAGCCTGCTCGAAATCCCCAACCGCCATCGATGGCAGGCATGCAATAGCGACGAGTAAAGTGACTGTGGCGAGCTTCATGACTGAATTATATCGAATCGCCGCAATCTCGGGCATCACCCTGGGAATGCTATACTGAGCTTATGGAGCAGCCAACA
>CAXPUI010000096.1:0-3528 GCA_964220205.1 Candidatus Allofontibacter communis
GCTATTGCCGTGATATAATTTCAGTCATGTTTTGGTTACGTATGAAAGGCGAAAAACGACCAAATTTTTCGCTGTTTTTCCCCTGACTGTTAGCCTTAAACAGCAACCCAGCAGCATTAAAAAGCATTAAAAAGCGATAAAGAGCACGAATACAAGCGAGATTAACAGTAGCTAAAACCAATAAACGATCCGGTGAACTGAGAATTAATTGAACAGCAGGACGCAGGATCAACAAACTGGGGTCCGAGGCTGATTAAGGCCGGTCACCAGAACTCAACCTGAAATATAATTCCAAAGAACATGCCTTGCTGGCTGATGTTTGGGGGGCAGTTTTTCCAGTATGTCAGATTCAGATCAAGATATTCATTCCATCAACATTGAAGATGAGCTCCGGCAGTCTTACTTAGACTACGCCATGAGCGTCATCGTCGGTCGGGCCTGACCGGATGTCCGAGATGGTCTTAAGCCCGTACATCGTCGGGTTTTGTTTGCGATGAACGATCTGAACAATGCTTTTAATCGGCCCTACATGAAGTCTGCGCGTATCGTCGGGGACGTCATTGGTAAGTACCATCCACATGGCGACAATGCGGCTTACGATACAATCGTCAGAATGGCGCAGGACTTCAATATGCGCTATCCCCTGGTTGATGGGCAGGGTAATTTTGGCTCGCTGGATGGCGATGGTGCTGCTGCGATGCGTTACACCGAAGTGCGCATGGAGAAGATTTCGCATGAACTGCTGGCCGACCTTGATAAGGAAACCGTCGACTTTGTAGAGAACTACGATGGCACACTCGAGATGCCGGAAGTTCTGCCAGCGAAGCTGCCGAATCTGCTGGTCAACGGGTCAAGCGGTATCGCGGTTGGCATGGCGACCAATATCCCACCGCATAACCTGACGGAAGTCGTTAACTGTTGCCTCGCGCTTATCGATAATCCGGAACTCTCTGTTGATGAACTGATGGAGTACATTCCAGGTCCTGATTTTCCCACGGCAGGTATCATCAATGGGCGAGGTGGTATTGTTCAGGCCTATCGGACTGGCCGCGGCCGTATCCAGATCAGGTCCAGGTGCGACATTGAAACTGACGAGAAGACCAATAAAGACACGATCATCATCAGAGAGATTCCTTACCAGGTCAATCGTGCCAGGTTGATTGAAAAAATCGCTGAACTGGTCAAGGACAAAAAGGTTGAAGGCATCACGGAACTGCGGGATGAGTCGGCTACTGACACACGTATCGTTATCGAGTTGCGGCGCGGAGAAGTGGGTGAGGTCATCCTGAATAACCTTTACGCCCAGACCCAGCTGCAAAGTGTCTTTGGTATCAACATTGTCGCCCTGGTGGATGGTGAGCCCAAGGTCCTGAACCTTAAACAGGTTCTTGAGCAGTTTGTCCTGCATCGCCGCGAAGTCGTGACCCGCCGAACCGTCTACCTCCTTCGCAGGGCGAGGGTGCGGGGTCATGTGCTGGAAGGTCTGGCTGTAGCGCTGTCAAATATTGACCCGGTGATTGAGCTTATCAAGGCGTCGGCGAATGCTCAGGAAGCCCGTGAGCGCCTGATGGCGCAGCCCTGGCGATCGGAGACGGTGGTCAGCATGCTGGAGCGTGCGGGTTCCGGCGCCGCCAGACCCGATAACCTCGATGACGGTTTTGGATTACAGGACAACGGGGATTACGTGTTATCCCTCGAGCAGGCGCAGGCTATCCTGGAAATGCGCCTGAATCGCTTGACTGGCCTGGAGCAGGAAAGATTGCTCGAAGAGTATCGTGAGATTATCGATACCATTGCCGAGTTGATGGAGATTCTCAGTAACCCCGAAAAACTGCTGGAACTCATTCGTGAGGAATTGGTCGAGATCAGAGACGAGTATGGTGATGAGCGTCGTACCGAGATCGTTGAGACGCAGGAAGATCTCACCATGGAAGATCTCATCACGGAACAGGACATGGTTGTCACCCTCTCGCATGGGGGTTATGCGAAAACCCAACCCCTTGATACCTATCGGGCCCAAAGGCGAGGTGGGCGGGGTAAGACAGCCAGTTCGGTGAAAGACGAGGACTACATCGAACACCTCATGGTTGCGAATACCCATGACACGCTTTTGTGTTTCACGAATCGTGGCAAGGTTTACTGGTTGAAGGTCTTCCAGATTCCGCCGGCGAGTCGAACGTCCAGGGGGCGTCCGGTAGTGAATATCCTGCCTATTGAAGAGGATGAAAAAATTACCGCGATGCTGCCGGTTCACGAGTACCGGGAAGATGAATTCATCTTCATGGCGACCTCCAACGGGACCGTCAAAAAGACGCCTCTCATGGACTTTTCCAGGCAGCGGAGCACCGGGCTGATTGCCATCGAACTGGAAGAGGGTAACAGGTTGGTCAGTGCAGCGATCACTGATGGGAGACGGGACGTCATGCTGTTTGGTTCTGGTGGCAAGGTCATCCGATTCAAGGAGTCGGATGTCCGAGCGATGGGGCGGACCGCACGGGGTGTGCGAGGCATCAAGTTGAAGCCGGCGGAAACGGTTATCTCGCTGATCATCCCGGACCCGGACACCAGCCTGTTGATTGCCAGTCGCAACGGTTATGGTAAACGCAGTCGCCTGGATGACTACTCGGTCATCGGTCGTGGTGGCCAGGGCATGATCGGTATGAAAATGTCTGAACGTAATGGCGACGTTGTGGGCGCGGTACAGGTGAGCCCTGGTGATGAGGTGATCCTTATCAGTGATCAGGGCACGCTGGTTCGGATTCCGGCTGATGAAGTCTCAGAACAGGGGCGGAACACGCAGGGGGTGCGGCTGATTAATCTTGCCAGTGATGAACACCTGGTGGGGATGGCGCCGGTGGAAGAGCCCGAAGGAGCACTGGACGATGAGGCAGAGGAACCTGACGGCGAGGATCCCGCCGCTGAGGAGCCCCAGGAATAGTCGATGTGGCCGGATCAGCCTCTCGAACTGGCATCATGTTATTATTCCCTCAATTTGAGGCTGACCCGGTCCCAGCCCTAGAATCAGGGCTTAGCCCATCGCCTGGCAAATGGTCGAATTGCAGACGGAATTGAAGGCGAAATTGAGTGCGGAATGGGGAAGCGCCAACACTTTGCTTGAATCCAATGCCATGGTTGCGGATCGAACAATAACTTATCCACCCGGAACATCATGACCGAAGAACGACAGCCTGCCAGTCTTGAGGAACTCCGTCACCGCATCGACCAGCTTGATGAGGAAATTTTGCGACTGCTGAATGAGCGGGCAGGGTGCGCCCTGGATGTGGCGGAGGTCAAACTCAGGGATTCCCAGGGTGAACCCGCGGTATTTTATCGACCGGAGAGAGAAGCGCAGGTCCTGCGACGCCTGGCGGAGCGCAACGATGGGCCGCTCACTGATGAGAAGGTTGTACGAATCTTTCGGGAGGTCATGTCGGCTTGCCTGGCACTTGAGGAGCCTCTCAAGGTTGCTTACCTGGGCCCTGAGGGGACTTTTACCCAGATGGCGACGCAGAAACAGTTTGGGCAGTC
>CAXPUI010000097.1:0-3993 GCA_964220205.1 Candidatus Allofontibacter communis
TGAGCAGGATTTAGGAGTGACAAGCATGAGTGAGATTACAGAACAGGACATTGAGACCGCTCGAAAACGCTGGGGTGATGCCCTTGTTGCCATCTCAACAGCTTACGACAATGAGGGGATTGAATCCGCGACGCGCCTGGCTGAAGAAGCCCTGGATGGCGCTTATGGATATGATTTAGGACCCGTGCTTTTCAAACCCACCATGGCCAGTGGTGAGCAAACGTTCCGCACCACTCGTGAAGGTGCGCTGTCGTATTTTGTGGGTCACAACGACAATTATCCCCAGGACAATGGCTTCGGCCTGAAGAGTTGGCGGCAAGTCGATTCAACGACAGGTACCAGTATTATCGAAGGCGACATGGCGCTCTGGATGGGTAACGTGGTTTTTACGGATAAAGATGGTGCCGTCACGATGGTGGACAAGAGCTGGGGATACAAGCGGGACCGGTCTGGAACACTTCGTCTTGTCCTGCATCACTCATCACTGCCTTACAACCCGGAGTAGCAGACTGTTGCGGATATTTGTCGCCAGCCTGCTCCTGCGTCAATGCAGATTCTGTTCAAAATGATATAATGCGCGTGTTTGTCCAAGCGACCTTTTGTTGGGGTCGCCACTGAAAGAGAGAGTCTTTATGCCCTGTATTACCCTTCCTGATGGTTCATCACGCGATTACGATCAAGCGGTCACGGTTCACGACGTCGCTGCAGATATTGGTGCCGGCCTGGCCAAAGCAGCGCTCGCTGGTAAGGTCGGCGATGAATTGGTCGACACCTCCTTCCTGATTCAGGAAGACGCCGAGCTGGCGATAATCACGACTAAAAGTGAAGAAGCACTCGACATCATTCGCCATGACGCCGCACATGTCATGGCACAGGCAGTCCAGGAATTATTTCCCGGCACGCAGGTGACCATCGGGCCCGCCATTGAAGATGGTTTTTACTATGATTTTTCCAGGTCTGAACCATTTTCACCGGACGACCTCGGGAAGATTGAAGACCGGATGCGCGAGATAGTTGGTCGAGACCTGCCGATCGAGCGTGAAGTCTGGGAACGTGACCAGGCGATCAGTGTCTTCAGCGAGCTTGGGGAAGACTATAAGGTCGAGATCATTGAAGACATCATCCCGGAGGGCGAGGAAGTATCCGTTTACCGACAGGGTGAGTGGTTTGACGTCTGCCGTGGACCGCACCTGCCAAGCACAGGCAAGTTACCCAAGGCCTTCAAACTGATGAGCCTGGCCGGTGCCTATTGGCGGGGTGACTCAGATAACGAAATGCTGCAGCGGATCTACGGCACAGCCTGGCGCGACAAAAAGGAACTCAAAGCCCATCTCTATCGGTTGGAGGAAGCGGAAAAGCGAGATCACCGCAAGCTCGGCCGTCAGCTCGACCTGTTTCACTTCAGCGATGAAGCACCCGGCTCGGTATTCTGGCATCCCAAGGGCTGGACCCTGTTCCTGCAATTACTGGAATACATGCGACGACGACAGGAAGAGGCCGGTTATGTGGAGGTCAACACCCCGGATGTCATGGACAGGAGCTTGTGGGAAACGTCCGGTCACTGGTTCAACTATCGCGAACATATGTTTTCGACGCAGACAGAAGATGAACGCATCTTCGCCCTGAAGCCCATGAATTGTCCTGGCTCCGTGTCCATGTTTGCGCAGGGTTTGAAGAGCTACCGCGATCTGCCTTTGCGTATGGCCGAGTTCGGCAAAGTACATCGCTATGAACCTTCCGGTGCGCTCCATGGCCTGATGCGGGTACGGCATTTCACCCAGGATGATGCACACATCTATTGCACCGAAGAACAGATGGAGCAGGAGTGTATTGATGTAGTGGCGCTTGTGCTGGACATCTACAAGGATTTCGGCTTCGAGGATGTGGTCATCAAGTTGTCCACGAGGCCCGAAAAACGAATCGGCAGTGATGAAATCTGGGACACGCTTGAAGGCGCTCTCAGCAATGCATTGAACGCCATGGGGCTTGATTATGTGCTGTATCCCGGTGAAGGCGCATTCTATGGGCCCAAGCTGGAGTTGGTCCTGAGGGATGCCATCGGCCGGGACTGGCAATGCGGAACCTTGCAGGTAGATATGAACCTGCCCGAACGATTCGATATCACCTATGTGGACGAAAGTGGTGACCGGAGTAAACGGCCCGTCATGCTACATCGTGCCCTTTTCGGGTCACTGGAGAGGTTTACCGGTATTCTGATAGAACATTTCGAGGGTAGATTTCCATTCTGGCTGGCGCCTGTCCAGGCGGTTGTCTTGAACATCACTGACAAACAGGCTGACTACGTCGCCGAGGTAGAGAAAAGCCTCAAGGCGAAATGCGTCAGGACTATTTCAGACCTGCGCAATGAGAAAGTGGGTTTTAAGATTCGTGAACATACCCTGCAGGGGATACCCTATCTGCTGGTCGTTGGTGACAGGGAGATGGCGAATGGTGAAGTCGCTGTGCGACGGCACAACGGGGATGATCTGGGTGTGATGTCGTTGGATGACTTTGTTGCCTCCGCCGGAGACGTATAGACCGATAGATCGATAGACCGATAGGCGTATAAAAGCACGATCGCACGCTCGATCATGCATGCCACTGGATTATGGATACAACGTTGACAGGACTTTGCGCAGTCTTGGCAAAACGGGCAGTTCACTAAATTCGTCGTCTTTCGCATAGCCAAGATAGACGGCCACAAGGTCTTTGCGAGGGTTAACAAGCAGCCCCTGGCCTGCCCAGCCGCCTTTGAAGATGTCATCGTTGTCGAACACGATGTCCCATTGATACACGTTATGCCGGACACCATCGGGTTTACCATGACCGAAACGAGCGCGCTCCAGTAATTCGGGTCTTCCTCCCTGCAACAGGGTTTCGATATGTTCGGTTGGCAGAAGGCGTGTATCGCTTACTAGCTTGTAGCTAGGCGTGAACAGCAACCCGAATCGGGCGACATCCCTGGCTTTAGCCAGCAACCCGCCGCTGGAGAGCGCGATGCCTTTGCGCCCGGCGAAAAAGGCGGCGTCGCCTTCCGCGCCGATGTGGTGCCAGATTTCGCTGGTTACCGCATCATGAAAGGGCATGCCGAGGACGCGTTCAACAATCCAACTCAGCACGAACGTATTTGTACCGCTGTAATCGAATCCTGTTCCCGGGGGTGACCATTTGCCTGGTTTCATGGTTGTCAACATGTCGTAGGGCGTATCTGGTGTGTCAGCGGAACGAACAGCATCACCGAGAGACGCTTCAAACTCGTAGTAGCAGGTGCCTCGAGCGTAGCTGCCATCGGTGCAGTCCACCCCTGACGCCATATCCAGCACATCACGTACAGAAGTCCCGGCAAATTCCGACTTGCCCAGCTCCGGCACATAGGATTCGACGGGTTGGCTGACATCGACGCTACCTCTTGCCTCGAGTATGGCGATTAGAGACGAGGCGAACACCTTGGTGACCGACCACCAGATCGGCTTCTCGTACTCCTGCATGCGCGCGTAATGTTCAAACACGATTCTCCCCTGGTGCAGGATGACGACCCCGAGGCTGGTGCTGTGCTCGCTGTTAAGGAAGTCAAGGAAAGGCATGTCACCTTCCGGCGTGGCGGTTGGAAAACGATCGATGGATTTATTCAGTGCATAGGTGAGCGTTTTAACCTGACCGTTTCGATATACCGGAACCGTCGGGAACAATTGCTGCAGATGACGGTTATTCCAGCGCATATCTTCACCGGTTGGTATCCACCACACTTCCTCTAAGGGGTCGGGTAACCGATCGTGCTGCCTGAGGGCCTCTTTGACGCTGGTGGAGGGTTTGAAAGGCGCTACGTTTTCATTAGCCAGCGCCGGTAAAACTGGGAGGCTCGCGATAAGCAAGAGGATGAGTCTGGGCATACTGATCACGCTGGTAGTCATGGGCTAAATGTAACATGCTGGTGCCTGACCTGGAGGACGTTATGAAAATCGATGCCGGTATCAGCGGTAACCTGAGTTCCGC
>CAXPUI010000098.1:0-3876 GCA_964220205.1 Candidatus Allofontibacter communis
CTGTGAATAGCACGTATAGCATAACAAGATTTAGAAATGAGACGAATCAATCACGCTGCCAGCCAGTAACTTCTGGTTGCTCTGTGATCGCGAGTCTCGAGAAACAAGGGCGAAAACTCCTTCAGGCAAGCAATACCGGCTCTTCAAACCGGGTATATGCCACGCCAGAGAAAGCGGCATGATTAGCTTACCGGCACGTTATCAATCAGGCGCACTGGATCAGCCTGGGTACCCATCAGGACTGCTCCGAAGCGGCGTCCACCTTTTGTCGTCACATAGTCGACAACAAAACCCGCCTTTTCCAGCTCGGTCGCAATGTGTTCATCACTGTTATCCAAACCGAGAATCCGATGAAATTCCGGAGATCGTCTCCTGTCACATTCTGACAGATTGAGGTTTCGAGAACTCATGGCAAGACCGTCGTTCTCTCGCACGATAGAGCAACCGACAATCTCCACATCCGGGAAGAACGCCTCCACCATACCTCTGATCAATTCAAGCTGCTGATAGTCCTTCTCACCAAAAAAGGCTTTGTGAGGTCGAACAAGATTCAGCAGTTTCATGACCACCGTCAGGACACCGGCAAAATGTCCTGGCCGATGCGCACCGCATAATTCGTGAGAGAGTGACTTCTCATTCACTTCGTAACTGAAGTCATCCGGATACATCTGGGGGTAATCCGGCAGATAGACGGCAGCCACACCCTTTGCTTCCAGCCTGGCGAGATCCGATTCCAAGGTATCGGGGTAGTTATCAAGGTCGTTCGTGTTATTGAACTGGGTCGGGTTGACGTAGATGCTGACGATGGTCGTGTCCACTTCCCTACTGGCTGCGTTAACGAGAGAGAGATGACCATCATGCAGCGCACCCATGGTCGGCACAAAGCCGACGCTACCCTCTAGTGTTGCACGAAACTCCTTCAGGTCTTCGATCGATTTCAACAACCTCATCCATAGGTCTCCTCAAGAGACGGAAACGACTGCTCAGTGACATCACCATGGTAGTTGTCCAATGCCCGACTGATCACGTCATGCACGTTGGCATAGCGACGCAAAAATTTCGGAGAGAACTCAGGATCCGCGCCAAGAAGATCGTGCAACACCAGAACCTGCCCGTCAGTGAAAGGTCCTGCGCCGATGCCGATGGTAGGAACCTGTACTTGATGTGTCAGGCAATCGCCCAGCTTATTCGGCACGCACTCGAGCACAATCGCGAAACAACCCGCGGCTTCCAGGTGAGAGGCATCGTCGAGGATTTTTCGGGTGCTGGCTTCATCTTTACCCTGCACCCGGTGACCACCGAGGTTATGAATTGACTGCGGCGTCAGGCCAAGATGCCCCATGACCGGTACACCCGCTTCGACAATCCGCTTGATAATTGGCAACTGATGGTCAGCCCCCTCGATTTTCACACCGTTAGCACCCGCCTGCATCAGAGACTGCACCGCATCCATCGCCGCGTCGATACCACGCGAACAGGTCAGGAAGGGCATATCTGCGACGATAAATTTATCTGGCGCCCCCCGCGCGACCGCCGCTGTGTGAAGGGTCATCATCTCAACCGTCGCGTGCACAGTGGATTCGAACCCATGCATCACAACCGCGAGAGAATCGCCAACGAGAATACAATCAACCGGGGATTCATTGAGGATTTTCGCAGACCATGCGTCATAGCATGTCACCATTGAAATTCGCTTGCCTGCTTGTTTTTGCTGTTTCAGGGAGAGGACGTTCGCGGGACGCGAAGACTGACACTTACTCATAGGTACCTGTCCTTTTGGATCAAGTCCAACAATCGATGTGGATAAATTGAATTACAGTAATTAACAGTGCCGGTCCCCGTCCCACAGAGGATCGAGGCCAACAGTTGGGAACTATAGGAGGTTCGAGCGGTACGCGCAATCTTAGAAACTTGGGAAATTTGGGGTCGGTTTACCCTGTCCCTTTACTCCGACCCCGCAGACTTTCGCGACCCCGCAGACTTTCGGGAGAAGACATTATTAAAACAGTTCGGTATTCTGAAAAGATGTCGCTAAAAGAGGACCATCGATGAAATCGATTTTGGGCGCTGGAACATGCTGAAACTAATGGTACTTGGGCGGCGTCGGGATGATGTCAGTCATGACGAGCTCGTTCGACATTGGCAGGATGATCATATGCCGGCAGTGATCAAGCACGTTCAACCTGATCGCTATTGCGTGACCTTTTTCGATGAAGGCCCCTTTGATGGTATGGCGTCGCTGTGGTTTGCCGATGCCAGTCGCGCCAAGCGGTGGTATAACACCGCCGATTTAGTCACAGAACTCGAAGATGGATTCTTTGAGCTTACCGATAAACGCCCCGTTGTATTGGTCTGCGAAGAACATCTTATCGTTGATGGTCCACGACCGGAAAATGCCATTAAGGTTACCGGTCTGGTTCGGCGTAAACCAGAAGCCGATCCCGACAAGTTTTACAGCAGTTGGTTGCAGGATCATGCGCCGAATGTTGCTGATACGTTGCGTGCAACACCGGGCGGACTTTGCTACGTCGTCTCACACGCAACTTTAAACGAGCAAACTCCGGAATACGCCGGTTTGGCAGAAGTTTACTATGAAGACACTGCTGCCGCTAAAGCACACATGAAGCGATTGGGACCAGATCCGTTTCTGAAATACGCTGAGCCCGCAGGATTCTTGAACGGCTACGAGGTAGTGGGGATCGCGTAAGCAGATCGGTCAGACGTCAAAGCGCCAGAACTTGCCATCTTTCACAATGTGCCCTCCGGTCGGCGAGGCAAAGTGAGTACCCAACACTAATGTTTCGTCGCCGTACTCCTGCATAAAGCTAAGACGAGTCTTCTCTGCCAATTCGCCGTCGACATCTGCGATGTCTTTCCACCCCGGATTCGCAAACTGCAGCGGGTGGTGAAACAGATCACCGGTAATAATCCCACGTTCTCCTTTAGATTGGATCAGAACACTGACATGGCCGGGTGTGTGGCCGGGAGTTGGTACGAGAGAGACTTCATCGGTGATCCGATGATCCGTCTCGACGAACCGGACCAGGTCTGATTCTATGATAGGTAAAATTGAATCTGCCTTCGCCTGCTTGCCGAAAGGATCATCTTCGTGTTCCCAAAAGGCCCATTCTTCGCGGGCGATCAGATAATCCGCGTTAGGGAAAGTGGGCACCCATGTATCGTTTTCCAGCACAGTATTCCAGCCCACGTGATCGACATGTAAATGGGTACAGAGAACCGTATCGACAGCTTCACGAGCAGCGCCTTGCTGACTAAGCCTGTCCAAGAAATCCGACGTTCTTTTGTGCCAATTGGGCGCGTCGCGCTCTTTGTCGTTACCGATACAGGTGTCTACCAGAATGGTTGCCTCACCCGATTTGATGACAAACGTGTGCACAGAGACGGTCATAGTTTGCCCCTCAGCCTTCAGGAAGTGCGGGATCAACCAGCTATGAAGGGGCACGAGTTCTTCCGGTTTACCCTCCGGAAACAAGAATGTGGTCGGCATGTCCATCAAAAGATCGACTACACGATGAATCTGTACATCTCCGATTTTCCATGACTCCACGCGCTTTTCCTCCCGGCCAACGTTGATGACCATTAACTAGAAATTTGGGGTCAGAGTAAAGGGACAGGACAAAATCAAAACAACATGTCACTTACCTGCGTTATCCCGGCCTGGGCGATATCCTGGACCGTCAATCAGGGTTCAGCCTCCATTGTGAGACGATCCAATTCGAGCGTTGGTCAGCTTTCCCGGCTCAGCAAAGTAGGTTTACCCTGTCCCTTTACTCCGACCCCAGCAGATTCCCTGTCCCTTTACTCCGACCCCGGCAGATTCCCGCAGAGTATGGGCAGGGAATCACTCATGGTCAC
>CAXPUI010000099.1:0-3665 GCA_964220205.1 Candidatus Allofontibacter communis
CCCCAGCCTGCTGCGCGCGATGGACTTCCAGGCAGGACCTCCAGGCGTTCCCGATGCAGCAGAACTCCGTCCCGGAAAA
This sequence comes from Candidatus Allofontibacter communis, assembly GCA_964220205.1. Classification (GTDB taxonomy): domain Bacteria; phylum Pseudomonadota; class Gammaproteobacteria; order Pseudomonadales; family Azotimanducaceae; genus UBA9659. The sequence continues at coordinate 80 of CAXPUI010000099.1, forward strand.
TTCGTAATCGCTGTGTCATCTGTCCAGTTGAGAAGGACTCACCCATCGCCCGCCGCCCAAGACAATGTATCTCCCAGCCTATGAACAGGCTGTCGAGAGCCATGTGCACCTCTGTCTCCAGGTCAGACCGGGCACCATCAAAAAAAATATTCTCCTGGGGCAGCCATTCAAGTTGAGCCGAGCCATTAACGGTTATCTGAAACCGTTGCTTCTGCTCAAGACCTTCCAGGCATCGATAGAATTTTCCTGCAGAGGGCGTTGTAATCAGCGCTTTTGTCCCGGGTTGCGAACATACCCGGATGGTCAGATGATCACCGCCCACGAGACCTCCCGGCGGATGCAGGAGATAGACATGACATCCACCATCCACCTGGGGGAATGCTTTCTGTATCCTGAGCGGGCCCGAGTGCCGGGCATTCGCCACAACAGTTACCTCATCACGCAGTGCCAGCTCCAGGTCGAGCTCCGCGTGCCACTGGCGGACTTCTTTACCTGCTTCGGGCAATACACTCATCTCTCATAATTTGACATCAGCGTGTCTCGATCAGGACGAGCCCCATTGCAGCCGTGGTTGATGATCGATAACCAGATATAGCGCATCAAGAGCGGTTTACCGCCTGAACCAGCCAGGCTGCCGACGGAATAACCACACCTTCGTCAGTCTCAAATTCGGACAGCGCATCCCTGACCGCCTGTTTGGCTTCCGCCTGCACCGACTCATCAAGTTCTGACAAGGCTCGAGCGAGCGGACCAACCCGAGCCTGAAAGTACATCGCTTCGTCCAGAGTTTTTCCTACCGAAAGACTCGGCGTTAACGAGGTAATCGAGATATCGGAAAAACCAACGCCGTGAAGAATCTCTTCCGTCCACTCAGAGTCAGCGAAGGCAAAGGGGCCCGGAGCACGAGGGTCCTGGGGTTCCGATGCCGGCATGAACGGTCGAGCCGCCCTGCCAGCCACGGACATGAACAGGTTTTCACGTGGTGATTGCCAGCAGACAAAAACCAGGCGGCCACGGTCAACCAGCGCTGAGCGTAGATTGCCAAACGCAGCTTTCGGATCATCGAAGAACATCACCCCAAAACGAGAAAACACCAGGTGATGCTCAGGGTCATAATCAGCAATCGCGGCATCCTTCACAGAAAACGCGATGTTGTCGAGCCCTGCTGTCCTTGAACGGGCACGCTCGACCATCGGCTGAGAAATATCTACTCCCCACGCAGAAGCACCTGCCTGTGCGATTGCCAGGGTAGTAGCACCACAGCCGCAACCGACATCAACAACCCGTTCACCAGGCTGTGGCGACGCTGCTGTCAGCGCTGCATCCGAGAGCGGTGCGAGCATGCGATCCATAATCTCCTGGGCTTCTACCCAGACATCTCCGGCGGGCCCGTTCCAAAAATCTTTCTGTGCCTCGTTACTCATCTCTTCTCTCTTCAGACGCCGCGCTGGCCTGATGACACAAGCCGCAGCTATACAAGCCGCAGCCTAAACAAGCCGCAGCGCTTCCGCTTGAAACGCTTTGCCCCGTTCGTTAACAAAGTCGAGCACGTGCAGGGCTGTCGGGACGAAGCTGAAGCCGATCTGCTTTTCGGGGTGCCACTGGAAAATTGATCCGCCGAGACCCATCCAGCCGTAGAAGCCTTCACGACCAACATTCAGCGCCCGCGCCATGCGGCCAGCCCCCGGTTCGAGTCCACCAAACTGCGCTACGCCGCCCTGGCAGAACGTCACTTCCATGCCCATCGGTCGATAAACCGGCTCTGCGTGCATTTGGGACCAGGCGGCCTCGCTCAAGTAACGTTTACCCTGCCAGACTCCCCCACAGGCCATCATCCCGGCGATTTTCGCCAATCCACTGGCCGTTGCATGGGTATTCGCTGAGGGCGTCTCACCCGTCGCAACACCCGGCTCGTTGAAAAAACCGATCCCGTCCATGCCTGCAAACGCCACCGGAGAACCCCGCGTCGAGCTCTGCCTGAAGCCCTTCAGCATGGGTAGCAAATTAGCACCTAGCTCAAACAGATTGTGCTTAACTTTACGCCCCAGGCGCCGGGGTAACAGGCTCTGCAAGAGATGTGTGCCGAATCCCAGCGGCACAACGGGTGATCGTCTATCGAGTTGATGGTCTTCCAATCCAACAAAAACATCAGCGCTTAATCCTGGACAAAGATCATCACGAAGAAATTCCCCGATCGTTCTTCCAGCTGGATCAACGCGCCGGAACACCTCGTTTGCGATCCAGCCACGGGTTATCGCATGATACTCACGGGGGGTGTCGGACCGAAAGCGCAAGGGGTGCCCTGCCAGAATCTCTCCAACCCGGTTCGTCTTGATATTTTCCCGCCATAGATCCCGCGGATCGATACTCTGGTTCAACGCCGAGAGTCCGGCTTCGTGACGCATGAGATCTGCTATGGAGATCGCTTCTTTGCCATCGCCCGTGAATTCCGGCCAGTAGTCACAGATCCTGCCCTGATAGTCCAGCCTGCCGTCTGATACCTGCGACGCGAACGCAATCGCCTCCAGGCTCTTACCGCTACTGAAGACATTGACGATGGTTTCATCAGAATAACCATCGTCGCCTGTTGCACTGCCATAGAGATCCACGACACACTGCTCACCCACATACATACAGAGCTGGGCATTGATTTCAGCCTGCGTGCGGAGACTTTCCTCAAATAGACGTCGGATCTCCTCAAATCCAGGCTCTACGGTACCCGACAACTGAATATCACTTTTACTGGGAAACGTCATGATCCGGCTCCATTAGTTGATGGTTCGAAAAACATACTCTCTTGCAGCCTTTTCCTGGTCCAATAACTGCTTGAGTCCAACCCGTGGAATTTACTCTAGCTGACCGACGGGTCATACAGCCCGAGCCCTCTGTACATATCAAATCCTGCAAGTCGCCTTATCTCAGGAGAAAGGGCCAACAACCGTTCCTGGGGCACATTGAGATACTGGTTCTCCTCCTGGCGAACCCAGCCGGCCGAATAAGTCAGGATTACTCCATAGCGCCAATCGCCGGCAGTGTTGGCCCCAGCACCATGCAGGAGTCCACCCAGCCAGAACAATACGGACCCGGCAGGCATCTCTGCCTGGACAATTTCATCGGGTTCAGCTTCACGACCCTCCTCCCAGCGATGACTGCCAGGAACCAGCAGTGTCGCGCCATTATCGGCACGAAAATCAGTGATGGCCCACATGCTGGCGACAATCAGATTAGGGCGAGGTAACTCGAAATAGGTAAAGGAGTCTTCTTCACGATGCAGGACTTGTTCTCGAGCGCCGGGGCCCACTTCGAGTGCTGCCGTAACATGAAGCTGATAGCCAAATTCACCGTTCGGCAAGAGAAACCTCTCACAGATCCCCTGCGTTAAGTCGTGCGCAACCATTTCATCGGTTATGGTCTCGGACCTTGCCAGCAGTGCGGTCACCCTGCGAGTGCGCCCTGGGTAGAACTCACTGGGATCGTCATCGTCAATGACCCGGGCTGCCTGCATGAACGGGTCAAGTTCGGCAACAATTTTGCGTCGTTTGCTCGACGAGGTCAGGCCAGTAACAACAACACAACCGGCTTCAGC
>CAXPUI010000100.1:0-10373 GCA_964220205.1 Candidatus Allofontibacter communis
GGTGCAGTTCTGTCGGTCCGGCACCTTCTCCGGTACCGAGATCAACCCGACCACCGGAAAGCAGATCCAGGTTGGCGACCTGCTCGGCAACTCGAATAGGATGATTTGTTGTCAGCTGAAACACCCCATGCCCGAGGCGAATATTGTTGGTCCGCTGGCTGGCTGCGGCGAGAAAGGCTGTCGGGGATGAGCCGTGTGAATACTCCTCCAGGAAATGGTGTTCGACTTGCCAGGCGTAGTCATAACCGCATTGATCAGCGATCTCCACCTGGGTCAGCGCATTTTGAAAGTGCTCATACTCTGTCGTGGCAGTCCAGGGCCGGGGGCTCTGATGTTCGTAAAATACGCCGAATTTCATGATGGGATCCAAATCTATCAATATATGTAATCAGGGTACATGAAATCTGTTCCCAACGGCAATTTATGCGAAAATGCCTGGCTGTCACTTTAGTTGTAGTATGTTCGTGGAAGTCGTTCAGCTTCTTATCAGTGGAATTTCCCAAGGCTGTGTCTATGGCCTGATCGCCCTCGGGTTCGTCCTGATTTACAAGGCGACGGAAATGGTCAATTTTGCCCAAGGCGATGTCATGATGCTGGGGGCGTATGTCGCTATCACATTCATTACCATCTGGGATTGGCCCTACTATTGGGCGGTCCCGGCCGCGATAGCGGTAATGGCTGTCGTTGGCGTCGTGTTGGAAAGAATTCTGCTCAGACCGATGATCGGTGAGCCTCATTTTGCGGTGCTGATGCTCACGATTGGACTGGGGTTCGTACTCCGCGCTGTCGCGGGCGCTATCTGGGGTAACGAGCCGAGGGCCTTGCCGATGCCCTATTCGGGGGAGGTTATCCGGCTCGGTGAATCGGTAATTGGTTATGAGAACCTCGCCATCATTCTGGGTACTGCGGGGCTTTGCCTGCTGTTGTGGTTGTTTTTCAGATTTACGCGAGTCGGTATCGCCATGCAGGCGGCGTCGCAAAATCAGCTGGCGGCGTTTTACGTGGGTATCCCAGTAAAAGCCATGTATTCCCTGGTCTGGGCGATGTCTGCCGGTATTGCAGCGATTGCAGGTATTCTGACGGCTCCGGTCTCGCTGGTCGATCCACTGATTGGTTTTGTCGGCATCAAGGCTTTTGCTGCAGCCATTGTTGGTGGCTTTGGCAGCATGCCGGGTGCAATCATCGGCGGACTTCTGGTTGGCATCGTTGAACAGTTTGCTGGCTTGTACCTGCCCCCCGGTTTCTCAGATACCAGTGCTTATGTGCTGTTGCTGGTCATGTTGCTGCTCCGACCCCAGGGTTTATTTGCCTCCATGCAGAAGAAGAAAGTCTGATGAGGTTCGTTAGAAAGACTCACTATTTTCAGGACATTCAGCTGGTGCCGCACCGCGGTTATCTGTTCTGGTACAGCCTCCTGCTGGTGGCTGTCTGTTCGGGGCCGCTCTGGCTTGACCGGTTTCTGCTGGGAGAATTTGCGCTGGTGTTCATTTATGCCATCGCGGGTCTCGGACTGATGATATTGGTTGGCTATACCGGCCTGGTCAGCCTCGGCCACGCGGCATTCCTGGCGATCGGCGCCTATACCCATGCTTATCTGATCAATCAGGGGCTGCCGCTACCTGTCGGTATGCTCAGTGCAGTAGCCTTGAGTGCCGTCATCGGTGGCCTGGTGGGTATTCCGGCGCTGCGGATGACAGGTATTTATCTGGCCGTCGCAACATTGGCTTTCGCGGTTATCGTTGAACAGGTTCTGGTGCATTGGGAGTCAGTCACAGGTGGTTTCCGTGGGATGCCTGTGCCCAAGGCCAACCTGTTGGGCATGAATCTGAGCGAACCCGCGGCGTTTTATTTCCTATGCCTCATCCTGCTGATTGGCTGCCTTTTCCTGGTGATGAACCTCCTGCGCAGTCCGACGGGCCGAGCAATGACAGCGGTACGGGATTCGGAGACGAGCGCCGAGAGCATGGGTATTCATCTGGCCAGAACCAAAACCCTGGCTTTCGCGCTGTCTGCAGCGCTTACCGGTCTTGCGGGTGCGCTGTTCGCCCATCGATTGAACTATCTGGCCCCTGATGCCTTTACTATTATTACCTCCATTCAGCTGCTCCTCATGGTTGTAGTGGGAGGGGTCGGCTCACTCCACGGCGTCATCTTCGGGGCGATATTTATTGGCCTGCTACCACAGGCTATTGCCATATTCAGGGACACGGTGCCGCCAGCGGTGGCGCAGATTCCCGGTCTTGAGCCGGCTATATTCGGTATGATCCTGATCCTGTTCCTTATCTATGAGCCCCTCGGGATCTATGGTCGATGGCTGAAGATCCGGCTGTTCTTTGAGGAGTTTCCGCTTTATCGCAAAGCCACTTACAAGCGGCAGAAATCGTTTCTCAGAACGGAGCGCTTGCATTGAGTTTGTTGAGCGCTACTGACCTTTCGGTCCACTTTGGTGGTGTCAAAGCTGTCCAGGAAGTATCTTTTGACGTAGAACCTGGTGAGGTGTTCAGTATCGTCGGTCCCAATGGTGCCGGCAAAACGACGATCTTTAACCTGGTTTCGCGAATTTACGACGTGACCTACGGTCAGGTCTTTTTTGATGGAGAAGACATTACGCAGGTGCCTACTCACCGAATCGCGGAACTTGGTATCGCCAGAACCTTTCAGAATACGGAGCTCTTCGAACAGGAAACAGTACTCAATAACCTGCTGATCGGTTGTCATATCCACAGGAGTTCAAATCTGTTCAGTGATCTTTTATTTCTGCCATCCGTGAAACGACAGGAGCTGGCGTTTCGAGAGCAGGTCGAAGATGTTATTGATCTCCTGGATCTGAGGAGCTACCGGCACCAGGTGATAGCAAATCTTCCCTATGGTGTCAGAAAGATGGTCGAGATTGCGCGGGCATTGTGTCTGAGGCCGAAACTGTTGTTGCTGGATGAGCCATCGTCGGGCTTGAATCCGGAAGAGACTGAAGATCTGTCGTTCTGGATCGAAGACATCAACGAAGAATTAGGTATCACCGTCGTGATGGTTGAGCACGATATGAACCTGGTCAGTATCGCCTCCGACCGGGTCATGGCATTAGCAGATGGTCAGCTCATCACCATTGGTTCTCCAAAAGACGTGCAGTCTCACCCGGAGGTTCTGCGGGCCTACCTGGGAGATTAGATGAAGAACATCCTTGAATTGAAAAACGTCGAAACCTACTACGGCCCGGTTATGGCGATCCGGGGGGTGAGCATGGTCGTGCCCGAAGGCCAGATCGTTTCTCTCCTGGGTGCGAATGGCGCGGGTAAAACCACGGTGTTGAAAACTATCAGTGGAGCCATGGATCCACAGAAGGGCAGCGTCACTTATGAAGACCGGGAAATCCAGGGCCAGGACCCTGATAGCGTGGCGCGCGCAGGTATTGCCCATGTCCCGGAAGGTAGAGAGGTCTTTCCATTTCTGAATGTCGACGAAAACCTGCGCATGGGAGCGTTTTCCCGCCGGGACGGTGATGTACAGGCTGACATTGATATGGTTTATGACTACTTCCCGGTTCTCAGAGACCTGATCAAGTCTCAGGCGGTCAACCTGAGTGGTGGCCAGCAGCAGATGCTGGCTATTGGCCGGGCCCTGATGCTTCGACCGAAGCTGATGTTGCTGGATGAGCCTTCGCTGGGACTGTCGCCGCGATTGGTGCAGGAGATCAGCGAAATCATCGTCCGACTGAACAGGGAGCAGGGCGTGACGGTGCTGTTGGTAGAGCAGAACGCGAAGATGGCGCTGGAGGTTGGCGACTATGGTTACGTGATGGAGATCGGCCGTATTGTCATGGAGGATACCTGTGAGCGATTACAGGATGCCCAGGACATCCAGGAGTTTTACCTGGGCATGAAGGATGAAGGCGTCCGCGGTCGACGACGCTGGAAACAGCGCAAGACCTGGCGTTGAGGGCATCAGTATGTCGCAGGTCGAGGTTCATGGGTGTACGACAATTTCACAATTGTTCTGGAATCGTGTCTCGAACTTTCCTGACAAGGTGGCATTGCGGGAAAAAGACTTTGGCATCTGGAATGAGTACACCTGGCGGGACTATGGCGACTATGCGCGCTATGTCGGTCATGGTTTGAAAGCGCTGGGCCTGGAGCGGGGCGATCGCGTTTCCATTGCATCTGAGGTCAACAAGGAGTGGATGTTCGCGGACATGGGTGTCATTGGTATCGGTGGCGTCACCAATGGCGTTTATCCCACTGATGCTGCGAACCAGGTGGAATACCTGATCAATGATAGCGGCACCCGCTTCTATTTCGCCGAAGATGAAGAACAGCTGGATAAGGTGCTGGAGGTCCGAGGGCGGACTCCGACCCTGGAAAAAATCATTGTCTTTGACATGGAAGGTTTGAGGAACTTTTCGGATGAACATTGCCTGAGTTTTGAGGCATTGCTGGAACTGGGTAAGCAGCATGCTGAGGCGAACCCGGCGCTATGGGAGCAGGAATTAGAGGCGGCCCAGCCGGATGACCTGATGGTGTTGACCTATACCTCGGGAACAACCGGCCCGCCCAAAGGAGCAATGATCAGCCAGGCGAACATGCTCTTCATGGCTGAGACCCTGCAGAAAGTCTATGGCGTATATCCTGACGATGAACAACTTGGTTTCCTGCCGCTGGCACATGTTGCCGGTCGGATGTTCTACATGTTCATGTCGATGGAGTCCTGTTCAGTGGTCAATCTCGTTGAGGAACTGGAAACTGCCACCAGTGATCAGCAGGAGATTGCCCCGACCGTTCATTTTGCCGTCCCGAGGGTCTGGGAGAAGCAGTATTCTCTGATTACCATTAAATTGAAGGAAGCCACGGTCTTTGGCCGCATGGCTTATCAATGGGCCATTGGTGTCGGTGCGCGTGCGGCCGCCTTCCGTAAAGTGGACCAGCCGGTACCACTTGGATTGTCGCTGGTTCATAAGGTGGCTGATTTCCTGGTCTTGAAAAATATTCGCATACTGCTGGGTATCGATAGTTGTCGCTGGTTATCAACAGCAGCCGCACCCATCGCCCCTGATCTCATCGATTGGTTCTGGGCGCTCGGCAAACCCATGTATGAGGTTTACGGCCAGACAGAGTGTGCCGGTATAGCAACAGCCAATGTGTCTGGTGCCAATCGGATTGGTTCCGTGGGCAGAGCAATTGAACCGATGGAAGTAACGCTGTCCGATGAAGGCGAAATTCTGATCAAGGGACCTGGCGTTATTCTTGGCTATTGGAATAAGCCCGAGAAGACCGCAGAGACATTTGTCCAGAACTGGCTGCATACCGGCGATGTCGGACGTATTGATGACGATGGTTATGTTTATATCGTTGACCGGATGAAAGACATCATCATTACTGCTGGTGGTAAGAACATCACGCCCAGCGAAATAGAGAACCAGTTGAAGTTCTCGCCCTTTATTTCAGATGCGGTAGTGGTTGGTGACAAGAAACCGTTCCTCACCTGCCTGGTGATGATCGACCATGAAAATGTCGAGAATTTTGCCCAGGACAATGATGTGCCGTTTACCAATTACACCAGCCTCTGCCACACACAGGCCGTGCAGGATTTGATATGGTCTGAAATCGAGATCGTCAACACCAAGTTTGCACGTGTTGAGACGATCAAGAAGTTTCGGTTAATCGATCAGTTGCTTGATGCTGAGGATGAGGAATTGACGCCGACAATGAAGTTGAAACGCAAGGTGGTAAATGAAAAATACATCGATCTTATCAATGAGATGTACTAGGAGAAGCCCATGTTAATTGTAACGTTGCAACGAGTGATAGTGTTGACCGCGCTGCTGGGACTGTTGGCCTGTGGTGGTGATTCTGGACAGGACAGCGAGCAGGCGACTTCGATGAATCGAGGTGTGACGGCGTCGGAGGTCGTACTTGGTGTCTATACGGACCTATCCGGTCCGACTGCAATCTGGGGAGTAGGGGCTACCAATGCCGCCCGGATGCGCTTTGATGAGGTCAACGCCAATGGTGGTGTGCATGGACGACAGATCCGTTACGTCGTGGAAGATACGTCCTATCAGGTTCCCAAAGCCATGTCAGCGGCGAACAAGTTGGTTAATCGGGACGAGGTCATCGCCATTCTGATGGGGGTTGGCACGCCGCTCAATAATGCGATTATGCCGATGTTGTTTGAGAGTGACGTGCTGAATCTCTTTCCGATCAGTGGTGGTCGACAGATGGTCGAACCCTTTCATCCGTTGAAATTCACGCAGCGGGGCATCTACTACGACGAAGTTCGTGCAGCCGTGAAGTACTTCGTTGAAGCTAAAGGCCGGACAACACCTTGTGTCATTTACCAGGATACCGACTATGGGGTCGAAATACTGGAGGGGGCTACTCATCAGGCCGAAGCCATGGGGCTTAGTATCGCTGAAGTGTCGGCGCACAAACCGACTGATTCTGAGTTCACTGCCGCTATCCTGCGCCTGAAGAACGCGGATTGCGATTTTGTCCTGATGGGGACTATTCACAGAGATACGATCCTGGTCCTGGAAGCGGCGCGGAAGATGGGTTGGGACGGTGTCGACTGGATTGGTAACAATGCTGTCTATGCGCAGGTGATCGCCGAGCAGGAAAGTGGTCAGGGGTTCTACTCGTTCGTCCACATGGCCCGGCTTTATGCTGATGATGACATGAGCCCGCAGGTTAAGGCCTGGTGGGACCGCTATATTGAGCTGTACGACGAAGAACCCGGCCTGGCGGCGATGGAGGGTTACCGGGGTGCTGATCTGACAGTGCTGGCCCTGCAGAAGGCCGGTCCTGACCTGACCACAGAATCTCTGGCCAAGGCGGTTGAAAGCATTACCGACTATACGGATATCTTCGGTTACCGGGTTTCTTTTGGACCAGATAAACACAACGGGGCAACTGAGTCCGTGTTGTCTCAGGTTCAGGATGGCCGCTGGGTAACGCTGGAACAGGCGATATCCTACTGATTTATGCGTGGACAGTGACCGGTAGAACCGGTTATCTGAAATGCTGTCTGCCCAACTTATAACGTTAAGAACGCATGAGGAGCGCGCCGCTGGTCTGTGGATCTCGTCGGGCTGATTCTGTTTGCTGGCTCGTCAGCTCGCTTGTCTGTGATCCCTCAATAGCCACGGCGCTTAACGTAGTTCGCGAAATCGCGCTGGACTGATTCCCTGGACAGTCCAAACTGTTCCAGACTGTAGTCGTGAGGCTTGCGCTTATTCCTCGGGTTGGCCTCGCGGTATGCCTCGATGCCCCGGCGGCATTCGTCGGTGATTTCCCAGTCGAGGAAGTTGTAGATTTGCTCTATCACCTGGTCCTGATGGTTGATCAGGTCTTCGTATTCGAAGTCCAGAAACGAGTCAGGGTCTTCCAGGCTGGCACGATAGGCGCGTTCCACGCCAGCACTGAAAAACGCCGTCGTTACCTGGCCACAGGCTTCTGGGTCGACCTGGTCCGCATAAACCACCCACTGGTTGTAATAGAAACTGCTGATAGACGGGATGCAGGCTAGCGGGTTCCTGTGCGAGCTGATGAATCGGGCGCCAGGATAGACCCGGCGGATTGCAGCGACGGTGTACATGTGAGCGGGTGATTTTAGGAGCCAGGGTCGATCGTCAATCGGCTCGCCACACTTGCGGCGTTGCCATTGCAGAAATTGCAGGAGTCGTTTGTGATACTGAGTGGCGACCATCGCGTCGTCATTTTCGTAGTGGCGGTTGTAGGCAGGAATGTTTGCCTGTGAACCGGGAACGGAGCTTAGGAAGGTTGCTTCAAGGAGCAACAGGTCCTCGTCAGGGGCCATGGCATCCAGGGGATGTATAGAGAGAAGATCAGGGTTTGCCTCCAGCAGAGCGGCAACCTCAGCTTTCGCGGCGGGTATCCTGGAGTCTGTCGCGGTCTGAAAATCCCAGTTAATGTCTGGCACTGGGAAGCGCACCTCGTACCAGAGTGGTGATTGGAATCTGTTGTCGGTTGCCAGGAGGCGCTGCAGCATGGTCGTACCGGTTCTTGGCAGACTTAAAATGACAACGGGCGGAGCGACGACCTCTTCGCGAATCTCCGGATACTTCTCTTCGAAAGCTTCCAGTTTCAAGCGGGTCTTCAGAAGATCAGTGAGTCGTTCCTGCTGGAGCTGGTGACCAAGCGCATTCAGTCCCGCTTCGGTGTTCAGTGAGTCCACCAGGGCCTGTAATGCGGGTAAAAAGTCCTGGTTGAGAAAGGAGCCGATGCCGGTTTCGTTACAGGCTTCTGCCATCATCTGTTCTGCTGAGAGTGTCATGTCATAGTCATTCGATTAATATGGAAGTGATGAAACAGACGCGTGGATAACGAGATGTCCTGGGAAGCTATTGAGGCAATAAAACAGCTTAAATACAACTATGTGTGGGCACTTGATCATCATGATTGGGATGCCTATGCCGAATGTTTCACGGTTGATGCCACCTCTTCATTTGGTTCTGAAGCGGCCGAGGGAGATCTCGTTTTCCAGGGCCGGGAGGCGATAGTCCAGGGAATTGCGGATTCGATGGACAACCCTCTCAAGGTTAGTATGCATCAGGTGCATCATCCTCAGATAGAACTGATTGACGAACGTCATGCCAAGGGTCGATGGTACCTCCATGATCAGGTGTTCTGCGAAGCGCAGAAGTGGCTGCTCAATGGTTCGGCCTTTTATGTTGATGAATACACGCGGGTTGATGGTCGTTGGTTGATAAGTCATACCGGGTACAAGCGTGTTTTTGAGTATGTCTCAGCCCTGCCGGCAGGATTCAAGGTGCTGTCCCTGTCAGACAAGCTGCTGGACGCAGCTGCGCGGTCGACCGACTAGCTCGCCGAGTAGGGAGCGCCGGGCAGCCCGGGATAGTAGAGTCCGGCGGTCAGGCCACCATCAATCTGTAACTCCGTTCCATTGCAGTAAGCGCCGGCATCAGAGGCGAGATATGTCACTCCGTGGGCGATTTCCTCGGGCTGGCAGCCGCGTTGTGCTGCAACGAAATAATAGCTCTTATCCACATCTTCCTGAGAAGCGCCGGTGGGATTGGTCATCGGAGTATTAACACCTCCGGGATGAACACTGCAGACCCTGATGCCATCCGGTCCGGCTTCCAGGGCGGCGGCCCGAGTGAGTCCGCGGACAGCCCATTTTGTTGCTGAATAAGCGCCAACGAAGTTGCTGGGCAACATACCATTGGATGATGAAGTGTTGATGACAACGCCATGGCCCTGTTCTTTCATGATTGGTAATGCGGTGCGCAGGCCAAGGAAGACCCCCTTGACGTTCACATCGAGCATTTTTGAAAAGTCAGCTTCGGAAGTGTCTACCAGCAGGTTAAAGAGCAGGACGCCCGCGTTGTTGACCAGTATATCGAGCCGCCCGTGAGTGTCGATGAATGATGAGACAGCGGATTGCCAATTCGCTTCCTGGGTCACGTCGAGCAGCGCGGTGCTGCGTTGTGCACTGGTTTCGATCTCCGTCAGTTCGGTCTCGAGAATGTCGGCGTACTGGACATGTGCTGCGCCGGCATTAATGAACGCATCGCCAATAGCGCGCCCGATGCCCCTGGCTGCGCCGGTAACCAGCGCTACCTTGCCGTCCAGTGAATAGGGATTGTTCGCCATGGGTAAAGCTCCACTTGCGGGTTACAGTCCCAAACTCTAGCAACATTCGCATATCATGTAACCTTGAATCGCCAAAGCGGAGACATTCTCATGGAAAAAATTGTTGCGCTTATGCACAAACAGGAAGCGATCAGTCAGGAGCGATTCTGTGATGGATTACTTGGTGAGGCTGCTGATTTGAAGGCAAATGGTGCATTGCAGGTACGTATCTGTGTCGCAGATGATGCGGTCGCCGCGGCTGCTCCCTATCGCATTGTAGAGGCAGGTCCTGGTTTGGATGCGATGGTCAGTTTCTGGCTTCCCTCTGTTCGCGATGCGGAACCCTGTCTTGAGCAACTGAAGCGCCAGGGCCCTGATTGTTATGCTTACCTGGTCACTGAATCTGAACCGCTGATTCATGAGCAGCCGCCGGGTGAACGAACAGCAGGTATGAACCAGGTGGTTACATTGAAGAAGCCCGCGCGGCTCAGTTACCAGTCTTGGCTCGACATCTGGTTAAAGGAGCACACACCGCTGGCTATCGATATCCAGGCTACTTTTGGTTATCGCCAGAATGTGGTGGTCAGGCATTTGCGGGAGTCTCAACCCGAGTACACAGCTATCGTGGAGGACAATTACCCCGCCGCCGCCAGCAAAGACCTTGATATGCTCAGCACCAGCCTCTTTGAGCAGATCCACCATGTACTTAAAGTATTCCACGTGGCCCCCCTGATAAGAGCTCATAGCAATACCGTCCGCATCTTCATTAAG
>CAXPUI010000101.1:0-2937 GCA_964220205.1 Candidatus Allofontibacter communis
GCCTTGTGACGAGCTATTGCGTCGATCGCAACAGGACCACGCTCAGCCTTGCCGATCATACCAAGCAGGCCCGTCTTCTCGAGCATCATCTCCGTGAATCCATCCATCCGGGTCGCCGTCGTCGGACCTGCAGGACCAACGACTTCTTCCCCGACCGGGTCAACCGGACCTACGTAATAGATAAATCGCCCCGACAGGTCAACACCTTCGGGCACGCCCTCATCCCGGATACGCTTGTGCGCTGCATCACGGCCAGTCAACATCCGGCCCGACAGCAACAACGTTTCACCCGGTTGCCAGGACTGCACTTCATCAGCTGTAACAGTGTCGAGGTTAACCCGCTTTGACCCTGGTCCTGCCTCCCAGGTAATCTCCGGCCAGTCAGACAGACCGGGCACCGCCAATTCGGCGGGACCTGACCCGTCCAGGACGAAGTGCACATGCCGGGTAGCTGCGCAATTGGGGATCATGGCAACAGGCAGATTAGCTGCATGAGTCGGGTAGTCGGTGATCTTGACATCGAGTACCGTCGTCAAACCTCCCAATCCCTGGGCGCCAATACCCAAGGCATTGACCTTCTCAAAGATTTCCAGTCGGAGCTCTTCGAGCCTGCTGGAAGGCCCCCGGGCCTGAAGCTCATGGATCGTAATCGGCTCCATCAATGAGCGCTTGGCCATGAGCATCGCCTTGTCCGCCGTGCCGCCAATCCCAAGACCCAGCATGCCCGGCGGACACCACCCTGCACCCATCGAGGGCACCGTGTTGACCACCCAGTCAACGATACTGTCTGCCGGATTCAACATGGCAAACTTGGATTTAGCTTCGCTGCCGCCACCTTTGGCGGCGACATGAACTTCTACCTGATCGCCCGGGACCAGTTCTGCGTGAATAACCGCCGGGGTATTGTCCCTGGTGTTTGTCCTGCGACCGGCCGGATCAGCCAGCACAGACGCACGCAGTACATTGTCCGGCAGATTATAAGCCCGACGCACGCCCTCATTGATCATGTCATCAAGGGACTCGTTGCCCTCAAACCTGACATCCATGCCGATCGAAAGGAAAACATTCACAATGCCGGTATCCTGGCAGATCGGTCGATGACCTTCCGCACACATCCTGGAGTTAATCAGGATCTGTGCCATGGCATCTTTGGCGGCTGATGACTCTTCGCGATCATAAGCCGCAGCCAGGGCTTGGATGAAGTCCGGCGGGTGGTAGTAAGAGATGTACTGCAGCGCATCCTGTACGCTCTGTAGCAGATCATCCCGGGTAATTACTGTGGTCATTAGTCACCGTACATATAACGAATCAGGGACTCAGCGACGCAGACTGGCTTGTCACTCCCCTCAAGCTCCACCGTCACCTCCCGCTTAAGCTGGATAGTGTTGGCTCCCTTCAGTTCAGCGCCGACGATCTTATGACGGGCGCGCACCTTGGAATTGACCGGGACCGGGGCAGGAAAACGCACCTTGTCCAGACCATAGTTAACACCCATGAAAACGCCCTCGAGCGCTTCTGGGCGAAGTGGAGGGACAGAGGCACCCAGGTGAACAATCAAGGACAAGGTCAGAAAACCATGAGCGATGGTTACCTTGTAAGGCGAAAGTTCAGCCGATTTTTCGGGATCAATGTGGATGAACTGGTGATCGAGCGTCGCATCAGCGAACAGGTTGATTCTACTCTGATCTACCTCCAGCCACTCACCGACACCTTCTTCCTGGCCGATCAGGTCTTCATAAATCGCCATTGCTGCCGCAGCTTTTTCTGACATGTCACTTCCTCAAGTTAAGACGATAAAAAACAGAAACGCAGGATACCATACTGGCCTGTGCATGCTTTATATTCAGCACTCTCCAGGCGGAATATGATGAACAAAATCGCAAAATTTCTGGTTCTCGCAATCAGCGCTGGTCTTTACCTGACCTTTCACCTGGGCATTCACCTACCAGCTCCATCTACCTATCGGTTACCTGCAGCGATCGAGCCAATAGCACCTCCCCGATTCCAGCAAAACTGGGTGTCCTACGGGGAAACACAGGAGGCGCACAGCGCCAGCATCGCCATACTCGAAACAGGTGAACCCGTTACAGTCTGGTATGGCGGCACAGAAGAGGGGCATGCCGATGTCGCCCTGTTTATTTCGATTCTCAACGACACCTGGTCACCCGCGACGGTGATCGCAGATCGCCTGAGCACTGAGACGGGTTTGTCGCGCTACATTCGGAAAGTGGGCAATCCGGCAATTCATGTCTGGCCAGATGGCAATCTCGGGGTATTCTATGTGTCTGTGTCGGTCGGTGGTTGGGGAGCCAGTGCCATCAACTACATCGAATCGGGGGACAACGGGGTAAGCTGGACCAAACCCAGGCGGCTGGTGACCTCACCTTTCCTCAATATGAGCACTCTGGTTCGAACGAACGCACTGGACAGGACTGATGGCTCTATGGAATTACCTGTTTACCACGAATTCGCCGGCAAATTTTCTGAAAGTCTGGTCATTTCCCGCGATCTAAGGGTCATCGACAAGCGACGAATTTCGTGGGGGAAGGACTCACTGCAACCGGCGATCGCACCTCTTACAGAATCGAACGCGCTCGCCCTGCTGCGTTATGCCGGTGAGCCACCCGGCAGGGTCTGGTCTTCAACAACGTCGGACAGCGGGGCGACCTGGACGCCGCCCACATTGACCGACCTGGCGAACCCGAATGCGGCGGTGGCTTTGCTCAATACCGGCGATGACAACCTCCTGCTCGCGCTGAACGACACAGAAGACGGCAGAAATCGTCTCAGCCTGGCCACCCGCGCCATCAGCGGTGAAACGTGGGCGATAGTAAAGACACTCGAGTCACAGCCGGATACGCCTGAGCAGGAATTCGAGTTTTCCTATCCTTCGATGGTGATGGACAAGGAGCAGAACATTCACCTCGTCTATACCTG
>CAXPUI010000102.1:0-6109 GCA_964220205.1 Candidatus Allofontibacter communis
GGGAGTTAATCAAGTGGGTGAGCGGGCAGCTGAGCTTTTTGATTTGAGTCGACCCGCCATTGACTATGTGCAGCTTGCGTCGAGTATGGGGGTGCCAGGATGTTCAGTCGATAACGTTGATGAATGCATCAGTGCGCTCCAGGTGGCTGCAGCCACGGAGGGCCCCTATGTGATAGAGGCTCGACTCTGACCCGATTGTTCTACGTATTGATTCGCGGTTAATGGATGCCGCCCCGGGAGTACTTTCAGTGCCCCGGGCGGCGGAAATATGGCTGGCTGGCAGTTTCGGACCGCCCTTCATCACCCCGATGATGCGAGACCGATTCATGAGGGTGTAATGAGTGCGGCATTGCCTGTCCAACCGCCTGTTTTTTATGTAAAATTTGCCGCGGCTTAGGTCAAACTACCGACTTTCCCATGAGCGGGCGCTGCTCCTTGAAGATTGGGCCTTGAGGGTGCAGTGAAGCAAGCTGGTGCGCCAGCTGAAAAGCCCTGGGTGTTCCTGTTCAAACGGGGGCGTTCAACATATTAAAGGAAAAACTAATGTCCGCAGTAGAATCCAGCGATCAGCATAGTGCCTCGCTAGTCAGTGACGTAGTTGTCAGGTTCGCCGGAGACTCCGGCGACGGTATGCAATTGACGGGTAGTAACTTTACTGAGGCGACAGCTCTTTCAGGTAATGACCTGGCTACATTCCCCGATTTCCCCGCGGAAATACGGGCGCCGGCCGGTGCAACCTTCGGAGTTTCAGCCTTTCAGATTTACTTTGGCTCAGAGGATGTCACAACAGCAGGGGATGATGTCGATGTGCTCGTCGCCATGAACCCGGCTGCGTTGATCACAAACCTAAAAGATCTTGTCAGTGGTGGCCTCGTTGTCATCGATACTGATGCTTTTACCGACAAGAATATGACCAGAGCGGGATACAAGGACAACCCGCTGGAAGACGGTTCGCTGGATGCCTACCGCGTTATCCCCATTGAAATAACCAAGCAGGTACTGGAGTCCGTCAAACCTTTCGGATTGACCCATAAGTTTGCCGTTCGCTGCAAGAACATGTGGACACTTGGTTTGGTGATGTGGCTTTTTGATCGAGATCGCACTGCCACGATAGATAACCTGCATGCCAAGTTCAGATCGAAACCTGAAATCGCAGAAGCCAACGTGGCTGCTTTGAATGCAGGGCACGCCTATGGAGAGACTGCAGAACTCCCTTCCGGTGTTGAAGTCTACAAGGTTCCCCGTGCTGACGTTCCTCCTGGTCTTTATAGGAATACGACGGGAACGGAAGCGCTTGCCTATGGTCTTCTGGCCGGAGCTCAACTTGCAGATCTGCCGATAACATTTGCATCCTACCCGATTACACCCGCATCTAGTCTGTTGCATACCCTGTCAGGCTTGAAGCAGTTCGACGTTGTAACTTTTCAGGCTGAAGACGAGATAGCAGCAGTCTGTGCCGCGGTTGGTGCGTCTTTTGCGGGCTCGCTTGGTATTACCTCCAGCTCAGGACCCGGTATCTCTTTGAAAGGTGAAGCGATTTCTCTGGCCTCAGCAACCGAATTACCCCTCGTTATTGTCAATACGCAGCGTGGTGGTCCTTCAACCGGACTGCCGACCAAGACAGAGCAGTCAGACCTGAACCAGGCTATGTTCGGACGCCATGGTGATACCATGCTGCCGGTCATATCTGCCTCCACGTCAGTCGACTGTTTCGACGTTGCTATCGAAGCCGTTCGGCTCGCGACGCAGTTTATGACTCCAGTAATACTGCTCAGTGATGGATATATGGCTAACGCATCTGAGCCCTGGCTGGTACCTGACATGGAAGACTATGAAAGCTTTCCGGTTAAGTTTGAAACTAACCCCGAAGGCTTTGCGCCGGCTAACCGGGACCCGGACACGCTCGCAAGAGTCTGGGCTAAGCCAGGAACGCCCGGTCTGGAACATCGAATCGGTGGCATAGAAAAGGATTTCACGACGGGCGATATATCCTACGATCCTGAAAACCACCAGAAGATGACGGATGTCAGAAAAGATAAAATTGATGGCATAGCGAAATTCATTCCCGCACAGGAAGTGGCGCTGGGAGAGTCTTCCGGCAGGCTTGCGGTAGTAGGTTGGGGCTCGACTTACGGTGCGATTCATCAGGCCGTCAAGCGATGTAGACAGGAGAAACTTGATGTTTCTCAAATCCAGATTCGTTACCTGAATCCTTTCCCGGAAAACCTTGGTGAATTGCTCTCAGCTTATGACGCCATACTGGTACCGGAAATGAACACCGGACAATTGGTCAACGTCCTGAGGTCAAAATATCTCGTTGATGCTCAGGCATTGAACAAGGTCTCGGGTCAGCCTTTCAAAATCAGAGAAATAGAAGAAGCGATCAAGTCGCTTTTGGAGGCTTAGAATGAATGCTCCAGTAAAACTTACAGCCAAAGACTTTGCTTCAGATCAGGAGGTGCGATGGTGCCCCGGCTGTGGTGATTACGCTATTCTGAAAACGATTCAAAAATTGATGCCTTCGCTCGATGTTCCCAAGGAAGATCTGGTGTTTATCTCGGGCATCGGTTGTTCGTCCAGATTCCCCTACTACATGAATACCTATGGCTTTCACACCATACATGGCCGAGCGTTATCAATCGCGACAGGAGCGAAGATTGCTAACCCTGATCTCGATATATGGGTAGTGACCGGTGACGGTGATGGCCTGAGCATCGGGGGCAACCACACTCTCCATGCGTTGCGTCGGAACGTTGATCTGCAGATATTACTGTTCAATAACGAAATCTACGGATTGACCAAAGGACAGTACTCGCCTACCTCAAAAGTTGGTACAAGTTCACCGTCTACACCCGATGGCTCCCTGGATATGCCGCTTCGACCTTGTGTCTTTGCGCTTGGTGCGGGTGCTCGTTTTGTTGCTCGCAGTATTGATACGGAAGCCAAGCATCTGTCGCCGGTGCTGCAGCGGGCCCATGATTACAAGGGTGCTTCATTCGTCGAGATCTATCAGAACTGTCCTGTATACAACGATGGTATTTTTGACTACATCAAGGACAAAAAGAACGCTGACCATACTCGTCTTTACCTGGAACATGGTAAACCGCTGACTTTCGGTGCTGATGACGAAATGGGTATACGATTTAACAGCAAGACTCTTCAGCTCGAAGTCGTCACGATTGGTGAGGATGGGGTGACAGAAGATGATCTGGTTGTCCACGATGAAACCAACAAGGTTCTTGCGCAGATGCTGGCTGGTCTCAAGGCGCCCGAGTTTCCCGAGGCGATAGGCGTACTTTATTGCGAAGCCAATGCGCCGAGCTATACAGATGACGTTTACGAGCAGCGTATCGTTGTCAGAGAGAAAAAGGGCGCTGCAGACATGAATGCTTTGCTCAGGACTGGTCATACCTGGACGGTAAGCTAGGTATGGCAGTGCCGGAAGTTGGTAGAGCGGCACCCGCCTTTACGTTGCAAAACCAGGATGGAAAGAGTGTCTCGCTGAAGGATTTTAAAGGCGAGAAGCACGTACTGGTTTACTTTTACCCAAAGGCCCTGACTCCCGGCTGAACGGTGCAGGCATGTTCGCTGCGTGACAGCAAACAGAAACTCAGCCGACAGAAGTTGATCGTTCTCGGTATCAGCCCTGATCCAATCAGTCGGTTGAAAAAATTCCAGGATAAGGAAGGTTTAAACTTTCAACTGCTGTCAGACGAAGATCATAAGATCGCGGAAAAATATGGGGTCTGGGGTTTGAAGAAGTTCATGGGTCGCGAGTTCATGGGCGTTAACCGGATGTCTTTTCTCGTCGGCATGGACGGTAAAATCAAGCACGTTATGTCTAAGGTTAATACGAAGACCCATCATGATGAGGTGCTTAAGCTCGTCAAGGGTCTGAACCAGGGGTAGGCCATGGCAGAATTTGATCCGTCGGCCAACGTCGGCACTATTCCGGTACAGGAGCGACACAGTTTCGATGTCGCCAGGCTCGAAGCCTTCATGCTTGAGAACGTTGAGGGCTTCAGTGGTAATTTGACCGTCGAGGAGTTCGCAGGTGGTCAATCCAACCCTACCTATCTCCTTCATGCCGGTGAGCAGCAGTATGTGATGCGCCGTAAACCTCCTGGCGAGTTGCTCAAGTCAGCGCACGCAGTTGACCGGGAATATAAGGTAATGACTGCGTTAGCGAATACAGATGTCCCGGTCGCGAGGACTTATGCCCTGTGCACCGACGACGAAGTCATCGGCACCTGGTTTTACATCATGGAATGCCTGGAAGGTCGTGTTATCTGGGACAGCACGGGTGGAAGCTACTCGCCGGAGGAAAGAGGTGAGTTCTGGGATTCCGCCAACGATGTTCTAGCGAAGCTGCATAATGTTGATTACCGCGCCGTTGGATTGAGCGATTTCGGTAAGCACGGAGAATACATTGCCAGGCAGATCAATCGTTGGGCTGGCCAGTATGAGTACACGAAAACAGTCGATAATCCCTATATGGACAACCTCATCGAGTACCTGCCCGCCAACATACCGCCAGAAGACCAGAGTGCTTGCACGATTGTTCATGGGGACCCCAAGATTGATAACATGATGATGCACCCTGCGAAAGGTGAAGTCATAGGAATACTTGATTGGGAACTGGCTACCCTGGGTAACCCTATTTCCGACTTTGCGTATATGTGTATGCGTTATCGGGATTCGCTCAGAGATGCCGACCTGAAACAACTGGGTATACCCAGCGAGCAGGAGTATGTCGAAGCCTATTGCCGTCGGACTAACCGGTCGGGCATCGATAACTGGGACTATTATATTGCGTTCAATATGTTCCGGTTAGCAGCGATATTGCAAGGTATAGCCCGTCGGGTTATGGACGGTACTGCAGCCAGTCAACAGGCTGAAGAAGCTGGTGCTGGAGCATTTGATCTCGCCAAACTTGCCTGGGCGCAGATCGACAAAAGCGTAAAAATCGACTGAACGTTAATCCACCAGGTGTTTGATATCCTCGTCAAGCGGCACGCCGATTGAATTCAAGGCGCCTGCCAGCATACGGTACTGGCCGACCGTGAAAATAAGGTCGAGCATCTGCTGGTTGTCCAGGGTCTCCGCCAAACCAGTCCAGGTCTGCTCCGTCAACACGACATTTTCGTGTAATTCCTCACAGGCCGTCAGAATGTGGCGTTCATGATCAGTCCAGGAGCCGCCTTTACTCCCCTCTTTGATGTGCTCAATTTCCTCGATTGAAAGTCCTGCGTCCTGACCAATCAACACATGCTGCCCCCATTCATAGTTGGACCTTGCGAGCCAACCTGTTCTGAGAATGGCAATCTCCCGGTCTCGTGCTGAGAGAGTAGACTTGGACAATATGTGCGAGGCAAAAACCAGCCAGCGTTTGGTCAGTTTTTCGTGATGAATGAGCGTCTTGAAAATGTTGGGTACATTACCTCGCATTGATTGCTTTCCAAGGAGTTCCCTTTGTTCAGCGTTCCAGTTTTCCTGTTCAATGGGTTCGAGGCGAGGCTCCTGTGGCATCATGATTGCTATCCCGTTTAGATGGTGTTTCGTAGCGTTAGTCTACATTGATGTATTGATAAACGGTTAGCGATAGAGGAAGCTGCTCACAGCAAAACCTGGCACAACTAGTCGAAGAGTCCCCCATGAAGAGTCTCATACTCCATCAATACGCGGGATCAACTTTTTCAGAAAAAGTCAGGACCCTGCTGGGTTACAAACAGGCGAGCTATCGGATGGTCGAAATCCCCATGATCATGCCGCGCCCCTATGTTATTCCGTTGACCGGGGGGTATCGGAAGACCCCGGTGATGCAGTTGGGTGCGGATATATACTGTGATACGGCGTTGATCTGTCGGGTTATCGATCAGATGTTCCCCGAGCGGACGATATTTCCTGAACAGAGTGCGGCAAGTGACACTGCGCTTGCAAACTGGCTGGATACCTTCCTGTTCCGTTGTGCTGTCGCCATTGCCTTTCAGCCCGGTGCTGACCCGGATACTTCTCTGTTCAAGGATGCTGCAGCGGCGGCGGCATTTGCTGCAGACCGGGCTGACCTGGCCAAAGGTTCCAGCCAGTTGCAGATGGACCTTGGCATCGC
>CAXPUI010000103.1:0-2491 GCA_964220205.1 Candidatus Allofontibacter communis
CAGCGAAACGAACCACCGGTGTCACATAGGCGCCTTTATCCTCGGCACGTGCGGCAAACAGATCCAGTTCGCTTGGTTCTTCCAGGCTCCATTCGGAGACGTTGGTCTGGGTGCCCCAGGCAACATAGAACCGGGTCTTGTCCTGGCATTCTTCCGGATCCGTCGGGCACTTGGTGGTGTTGGTTCCTGGTGTGCCCACGAGTCGGGGCTCGCGCACATTGATACCGGTATCGTCAATATTGCTCAGGTTTTCCGGTGCAGACCAGGTACCTGCCACCGCATCGTAATGCCGGATGTAGAAGTTGTAGTTCTTGGTGTTGGTGTACAACAGTTCCGCCAGCACCGGGGTGTAGGTGTAACCGATGTAGAGATCGTCGCCCCGCAGCAGGCCACGGTGGGCAATCGCGTTTTCCTCAACCTTTTGATACGTGTCATCGGAGATGGTTGAGTTGGCGATATTGGCATCGGTGGTCGCCTGTGCGTCTTCCGTGCGGCTGCTCATGTTCAAGGCAGGCTGATTGTTCAGCACGATGGCGGACGCATAGTCGGATACGGCACAGTTAGCATCCACAGCGGGAACCATTTCTGCAGCTGAGAAGCCGTTTCCGCCATTGACGACACCCTTACGCAGCATGATGTCGGAGGGGCCACCCTGGGTGAATTCACCTTCTTTCCAGAAAATACCCAAGCGAAGCCCGCTGGCACTACCAGCCTCTTTTTGCGGCACAAAGCGTACCCGGCGCGCATTCAGAGCCGGATTGCTGATGATACAGCCAGCTTCCTCGCCTGGAGTGTTCCAGTCGAAGGTGTGGTAGCGAACGTACTTGCCTTCATCGAGACCGCTGGAGCCTTTGGTTTCCTCATAGGCCAGAATGACCTGGGGTACCAAATCCAGTGATCCGAACTGAAGCGCAAGGTTGGCTCGGGATGCTCCAGCGGTGCCTCCCTCAATCTGATCGTCTGCAACCACGTTTCCGGCGCTGTCCTTGATCGCATCAAAGTTGCCGGAGGCATTCTGGGTATCGTAGTTGTCGGTTACCCGCACCGGGGTAGCCCAGATGCCGTTGTCCTGAGCTGTCCAGCCAGCCACCGCGTAGCTGTACCAGATGTCGGTGCCATGGCTGACGTTGGCGCCTGACGCGCCGTCACCCGGGCCGTCTGCTTCACCGAGCTGCAGGCCTAGCGGATCTTCCTGCCAGGTAATGGCCCACTCACCGGTGCCCAGTCCACGGTGTACGTCCTGTTTGGCATCGCGCTCACCGGTGGAGAGTTGCACCGGAGTGGACCAGGTTTCTCCGTTGTTGGCACTCGTCACCGCATAGGCACAGCTGAACGGAATTTCCCGGCTTTCCCGTGTCAGATACGTTACCGTCCGCTGAGCGCCACCGTCGCAGTATTTATCAACCCAGGACACGATAATCCGGGAGCCGCTGTTAAAGATATTGGGCTTGTCGGAATCGCCCGCAAAAGGCGTTCGGCTGCCATCGCCGGTCCAGTCTGTATCAATGGAGGATTGGCTGGCGGTGCCGGAGATATTGACCGGGGTTGACCAGTTGGCAACGTCATCACAATCTGAGTCGCAGTACCGGGCGAAAAGATCTCGCGCCGGCCTTTCGGCCTGGGCTTTGACGTCGTAAACGATGTTGTCGTTGGGATCGAGATAGTCACCATACACGGAAACCAGCCGACCATTGGTCATCCGAACCAGTTTGGTTTTATTGGCGCCGCCATTGGCGCTCAGTTGCACGGTGTCGCCAAAGCTCAGGCCTGTTGCTCCCCAGGCCATCCCCGATGAACCGACCGCCGTGATCAATGCGCTAGCAAGAAGGGTTTTTTTCATTCTCAGACTCCACGTTCTCTTTTCAAATCGTTCTACCACAGCTTTAATTCGATTACCTTGAGTTATTAGGTTATAACCTAATTGCAAAATTTGGCTACTGGTTGAAATTTGTTCTGACGGAAATTTGATCAGGGTCAAAACCAGGGTTCTGGGTGTGTATCAGTCTGAAAAACGGGAAATTTTTCGAGGTAGCTATGAAAGCTTTCAGCCGGCATGGGGCATTTATGCGGCGATATGTCGCACTTTTGGTAATCGTTCTGACCGCCTGCAGTGATGGTGGCGGGTCGGCAGGGAACGCTGGCGATGACATCGAGCCGAACGAACCACCCGAGGACGTTCTGCCGTCACTGGCAACCCAGATCGAGCACTGGAGTCCGACAGGTGTATTCCTGGCGGCGGCGGACTGCGGCCAGTGCCACACGGCCAGCAATCCTGGCGATAGTCCGGCAGTGCTGAGGGCTCCGGACCCGCAAGTATCGGCGGTGCAGCCGTCACCGGTCGGCGTGGATATCAGCCCTTTTGCGGACTGGAAAAGCAGCGTCATGGCCAACGCGTTCACTGACCCGTATTTCCGGGCCAACATGATGCATGAGGCGGAAACCTTCCCGCATCTGGCCGGTTTTATTGAAGACAAATGCCTCACCTGCCACA
>CAXPUI010000104.1:0-3438 GCA_964220205.1 Candidatus Allofontibacter communis
CAGAATCAAGGCAAGCTTTTCCACGCCCCTCAGTGAAGATGCCCTCTACTTTAGTATTGCCGCCTTAAGCGAACAACGCGACGGTTATCAAACCAACCTGTTTGACGGCGATGAATATGGTTCGTCGGACAAGTTCGCCCTGCGCTCTACTCTGGTCTGGGAGGCTACAGAAGACCTGGAAGTCACACTGACTGGCGACTATTTTGAAGATAACTCCGACCCCCTGATACCCACTCGCGTCGCCGTTAACGCCGCCAATGTCCAGAACGTTTTCCAGAATCTGCTGGGCCTGTCCAATCTATTCGTGCCGGGCACCGCTTATTTGGCCCCTGGATACGAGCTCGATGTGAGCCTCCCAACTGATGAAGACCACGTAAACACCGCGCATACAGAAGGAGGGTTCGACCTTTTTGAAATAGAATCCAAAAATTTCTCCCTGACCGTCGACTGGGATATTAACGACCGCTGGTCTTTCAAGTCTGTCACCGCGATTAGAGATCAGAGCAACGTCGCACCCTACGACTTTGATGGCAGCGCCCAGGTGTTCATCGACACGGTACAGCCAGCTGACACGGACGACTTCAGCCAGGAATTACAGTTCAACTACAGCGGCGAGTCTATCAACGCTGTCTTTGGCGCTTACTACCTGGACGGCGAACGCAAAGCCACCAGCCAGACCCAACAGACCGCTCTACTGCGACTGCTGACCGATCACTATAAGGACACAACTGATGACACGCGGGAACTGACCTCCAGATCATTCTACGCCCACGTTGACTGGGACATCAGTGAGCAGTGGCAGCTATCCCTGGGAGGCCGGTACACCAAAGACGAAAAGGAAACGGCTCGCTACGCAACCGTTACCCTAACCCAGCACCCGGTAGCGTTCCTCTCCATCCCAGGTCTGGAGCAGGCACCCCTGGTACTGAATGACCTTGGCGCGACGATTTATCCTAACCTGCCATTTTTCAGCTTTTTCCTGCCGCACTTTGACCAGAACGGCAATTTTCTGAACTTTGGCAACTCCACAACCATCATCACTTATCCCGAAAATGCCTTCGGCAGTGACGAATGGTCGGAATTCTCACCAAGTATCAAATTGAGATACCGGCACTCTGATAATCTAATGCTTTACGCCGGCGCCTCTTCGGGCTTCAAAGCCGGCGGTTTCCTCCCCTCCGGAGGCCAGAGTTCGCTGCCATCTTTTGATCCTGAAATTGTGGACACCTATTCGCTGGGCTTAAAGAGCACATTGGCTAACGGGCAGGTCAGATTAAACGCGGAATTGTTTCTGAACGATTATCAGGACAAGCAGGTGGCCGTTGTCACGCTTGATGAAAACAGTTCTCTTGTACAGACCTCAGACAATGTTGGCGAAGTCGAATCGACCGGCGGCGAAATCGAGATTCTCTGGCTGCCTCCAGTCGATGGTCTCGCTATCAACCTGAACGTCGGCTGGCTCGATGTCGATATTGACGAACTGATCGATGTCCTCCCCGATGGAGTTACCGTGGGTAACGCCGCCGCGTTTCGTGAACTGGGCTTTTCACCTGAGCTGACCTGGCAGGCACGAGTACAGTATGAGCTGTCTATCGGTGCAGGTTCCCTCACCTTGGCAGCAGACGCCGTTTATCGGGACGACATGTATACGGACTCACCTGTAAACATCAGCAATGCTTTCTTCGAAGCAGGTGCCTACTCCGGTGATCTGACGACTTACCATGCATCGCTAACCTATCGCAGCGCTGACGAACGCTGGCGAATCTCATTGGAGGGTAAAAACCTTAGCGACGAGCGAGTCGTCGTTAACACTTTTAACGTAACGGACTTCACCCTTGGCGGCTATAACCGTGGCAGGACCTGGGGATTAACGCTTGATTACAACTTTTAAGTGAGCCTGATACATCGCTCGACGCAGCGGGGTTTCGCTTGGAGCCCCGCCACGATGGACTTGAGTAACAAGGATTTCCGGGACGAATGGCACCAGGAGGCGGGCATACGGATACCACACTGGTTGTGTTCAATGTTTCAAAAAGAAGATTGCGTTATTGATCGCCTGCTGAGGTTTATTCCCGCTATCAGGGACGTATATTGTTGTCAGCCAAAGGTCTCAGCTTGGTGAAGCGCGGCATCAACTTCCGCGGGTATCAACTCAAGTCCCGCAAGCGCCGCATGAAGCGTCTGATAAATCTCGTAGGGCGGGTTCTTAATACTTTGCGTGTCCATCATTGCTAATCGTTGCCACCAGATCTCTCTACACCGTTGATCTTTAGGCTCGATACGACGTAGAACCAGAGAGCTCATGAAACCTTCTAATCCTGCCTCATGGTCGACATACAACTTGCCAAGCTCTCTAAAAAACCATAATCGCCTGGCTGTATCGGTATCCTCGAGTGTTATGTCTTCTATCGCAGACATGTCCGAAATGACCCCTTTAACAGCTAACCGCAGCGGACCAAGTGTTTTCGCCATAGCAAGCAACGCATCATCAAACTCACTACCCTGGTAACAACCAGAGAACTGGATGATGAAATGGTCTTTAAACAGAACTCGCTTGTGCAATCCAAACCTCGCGTAATAGCCCCAGTGCTTCCAGCGCCCTGAGCATCAAGCCCATAACCCCTAGAAGGTTACTGGAAAATTGAAGCTTCGGGTCCTATCCGTTCAGCAACTGACTGAAGCCGCTGCTCATCCAGGCCATAAAAACGGACAGCATTGCCTCCCAGAATTTTGCGACCATCGTTCTCAGGGATTCCCGAGAAAGTTTCTTCATAGTACCGGCTGGTGTGCGGCCAGGTTCCCTCAGGATGAGGATAATCGCTGCCCCACATAATCTGGTCAAGCCCTATCTCGTGCCGGTTCTCAATATCCGCACGGCGGACGCAGGAAGCACCGATACCACAGTTACGCGCAAAATAACCACTGGGTTGCATCGACAGGTGTCCCCGGTAATTTCCCAGCTTGGCGGAAATTTCACCTTCGTTGTACTGAAAATCCATCAACTTCAACCAGGCCGGAAACATGAACATGGTTCCTCCTTCCACGACCATGGCCTTCAGGCGTGGGAAACGCTCAAACACGCCACCCCAGATCATGAAGGTCAGCGGTCGATACAACCACCACATGACTTCAGAGATATAGATACCCATGGCACCGGGCAATTCGTCTCGCCGATCTTCCATAGGAAAGTTTGCACCGAAATACTCGGCGTGGGGCGCCGGCCCCGAATGAAAATGGATAATAACGCCCAGATCCTCACAGGCTTCCCAGAACGGATCATACTTGACATCGTGATAGGGTGCCTGGTCATACCAGAGGGTCGGCAGCATAACTGCAGTCAGGCCATTCTCCGCAGCCCAACGGACGGCAGTGACAGCTTCGTCAACATCCCAGAGCAGGGGTATCGATGCAACGCCGATATGCCTGGCGGGATCGTTG
>CAXPUI010000105.1:0-2549 GCA_964220205.1 Candidatus Allofontibacter communis
TCCCGGCACTGGTACCAGCGTTGGTCCAGTCGGTTCTGGAATTCCCAGATGTGCGGGGGAGACGGGGTGCCTTCGGCATCAATCAAAAGGTGATTGGTACAGAAGTCGCAGGGGCTGGCGCTATCCTGCAGGACCTCCCAGCACTTTCTACCATCTATGGAACCCCAGATTTTCCGGCCATAAGCATTCATGTACAGAAGATCATGGGTTTCAAGGTCTGATACGTAAACCAGGGCGTCCAGGTTGTCGAGCACGGCTCTCAGCCCCTCGACAGGGGTGCCCCCTAGAAGCTGCACGTCTTCTGGTGTGGTGGGAATATTGAGGGACGGTATGCCGGAATCCATGTCTTGTTGTGCCGGAGTCTGTTTGGCCAGCAGTATAGCAAGGCGTTCCGGATTGAAAAGTAACCAACTGTCGCTTTTATGTGGTCTTGGAGCCAGAGTGGGGCTTTGGCTTGGTGACAATCAGGTCCTGATCGACAAACTCCTGAAGAACGATTTCATAGGTTCCGTCCGGGACTTCCCGGGCGATACGATACACTTCACCAGCGGCATCTTCTGCGCTGGCCTTCAGGTCGACCGTGCGATAGGGATTCATCCGGGTTTTGTCAGCTTCTCTGACCAACAGAACGCAGGGTTTAAGTTTATGATCTGGCCGGCTCTCGATGACGATGCCAACCTCGCCGTTGACCATTTCCACAATGGAGCCGGGCGGATAAATGCCAATGAGCTGAATGAATTGATCCGCAAGTTCCGCGTCAAACTGGGTGCCCCGGTGCTTGTGGATGATATCCAGCGCCTGCATCGATGCCCTGCCTTTGTCGTAGACACGATCACTGGTAATCGCATCGTAGGTATCGACCAGCCCCACGATCTTCGCGAAATAGGGAATTTGATGGTCGCTGAGGCCTCTGGGGTACCCTGAACCGTCCATCCTTTCGTGATGACTGAACGCAACATCGACAGCCGTATTCAGTGAATGACTGGTGCCCATGAGAATGGTTCTTCCGTGAGTCGTATGGTGCCTCATCAGCTCAAATTCTTTAGGAGTCAGGGCGCCCGGTTTGTTCAGGATTTCGTCCGGGATTTTTGTTTTGCCAACATCATGCAACAGGCCGCAGAGCGCCAGGCTCTCGATTTCCCCATGCAGTAATCCGAGGTGTTTCCCGAATGCCGCGCAAAGGATCGAAACATTGATGCAGTGCTCGGCCGTGTAGGCGTCCTGATGCTTGATCTTGGTAAGGAGCATCAGGGCATTTTCGTTTCTTAGCACGCTCTCAACGCACCCTTTGACAACTTTGCGCGCGTTGTTGATGTCCAGCGTGCGTCCCACGCGCAATCCAGACATGATCGACTTGGCCGTGTCCTGGGCGTCCTTGAACCGGATCCTGGCCGTGGCCATTTCAGTGCCCGCGTCGACCTTATTGATGTAGGTGACCCGCTTGCGCGGCACAGGCGGGGCCTTGGGTGTCGGTTCGGGGGCGGACTTGCGTTTGAACAGTCCCAGCAGCCCCGATCGCTGACCGTTCCGCGAGGTGGCCTCCCGGGGGGCGCGCGCTTTTTGGACCCGCCCCTCAATGAACACAAACGCGCACTGGGCCCGTAGGGCATCAATGTCCGCCTGGTCGTTGATCACAAAGCCCTGAATCAGAAAATCGGTCTCCTCCCACGGGCGGTCCAGCCGAGTAACATGCATGCCAATGGCAAGCTCGGCGACATCCACCTGTGTTTCAACAATTTCCTGATGGCTTTTGTTCATGACTCGGTCCCATTACCTACTTCAGCCATTTTGACCGAATGAGTTGGTAAAAGAGGAGAATGAATTGCAAAATCTGGTCAAATAGTGTTCGCTAATCATGCTGGGGTCAAGCGCCTGAGCATCTTCGATATTCGTTTCTCGATACCTGAACGGGAATCGTCCATCATGTCGGATCACCGCTTTTTCCACCTCTGGTGGCTTGCACTGGCTGCGGCTCTCATTCCGCTGGTAACGATCCATGTCACGTTCTTTGTTTCGGTGCTGGAGGGCCACGTTGAGCTATGCATTCCCTACTGGGATAGTTGCACCAGCATCAGTCGTACCGGCCGTCACGGAACGTCTTACTTCATTTTCAAAGGTACCATGCTGCCAGCGGCCTTGCTCGGGATTCTCTTCTGGTGGCTCAATGGCCGGTGGTTGCGCCAGCTCGGCGTACATTCGTCCGGGGTTGCCTGGATCCCGTGGCTGGGTATGGTGGCCAGTGTGTCGCTTGCCGCCTATACCCTGGCGCTGGGCCATGCCGGCGACGGCTTCAATCTGGTCCGCCGGGTTGGTGTGGTTCTGTATTTTTCGCTCACCTTCATCTGTGAGTTGCTGGTTAGCGCCGGCTTGCGCAGCCATCCACTTTGGAAACACACGGGCATGAGGCTGTTGAATCTCTGCCAACTGACCCTCGCTGTGGGGATTCTTTCAGTGATCCTGAATGGCGTGGCCCCGGAGTTCTATAGCCGCAAGGATGACGCCTTCGAGTGGATCCTGGCCTTCCTGATTAATTCCCATGCCATATGGCT
>CAXPUI010000106.1:0-5006 GCA_964220205.1 Candidatus Allofontibacter communis
CCTCCATAAATGGGTTGGCGAGTAAGCTCCAGCTTCCCTGCGAGGCTGCTGACGACAGGCTTCTCCTGGAAACCCGCACCCTTGGCCCGTGTATCACCACAGATCAGCTCCACCAACTCAACATCACAGCTCTCCGGCGTTTCCGCACTTAACATGAACGCCTGCTGGTCACCTGCAAGGACAGATAGTTTGTCAGTGTATCCGACAATACTCTTTCTATATTTCGACATCGCTGGGTCCGGCAAAAAGACGATACTAATCAACCCGAACAGGGCTCATCAACAGCTTATGTCGCGCCAAATTCAATGACCTGCTCACTGTTTATTGGTTCGATCAGAAAGTCAACGAGAGGTGTTGACGTCCCTCATCTTTTTTTCAACCCTGTGCCATGCGGCTATGCCTTGCAACCATATCCTGAAACGCCTGTGATATGGCTTCGTCAAAAGGCTGCTTGTAAGGAAACAACTCGGCATGTTCAAAGCTGTGCCGCATCGTCGCATTGAGCTCGTAAATTAACGCACACCCATCATCAGCGACGTTGAAATCAATACCAAAAAACTCCAGCGGAGTATCCCTGATCACGTTCTCAATACCCTGCGCAGCCTTACTCCCAACAAAGCTCCGCCAGTCTGACAGGAACGAAAGTTCCTCGCCCATGAGCTCTTTATTACCGGACATATTAGAGCCTCGATTAGCACCATGAACAATCCAAACCTTGTCAAAGTGACAAACGACCGGGTAAGGCTCGCCGTCGATAACAAATAGACGCATTTTGCGATAATACTCGTCACGCCAAAGGACAGGATGATAGTCAATAAGATAATAGTCACCGGTTAAAGGCGACGGGGCCCATCCTTGAAGCGTTTCAGGAGTGGACACCAGCAGGGTCTCGCGTCCCGTATGAGTGCCCGCCTGACGAAAAATATAGGGCATGCTGAAACTCAGCTTCTCCGCCATTTGCACTATTTCGTTGCTGGAATGATTGGACAACGTAACCCTGACAGTGCGGGGGAACTGGACTGCCGCCAATCCTGACAATCTCTCATGGTTCTGGTCCCTGCCAGTCTGCAACACAACCTTTGGCGAGTTAATGACATACTCATCAGGGTTCTGGCGGAGAAACCGGTCAAGGCTCTCAAGAGATCTGGCTTCCAAATCAACATCAGAGATGGTGTTCAGCAGGAGAGCATGCGGTGGTAAATGGCTGGCCTCGATCAGACTGTCTGGCAGCAAGGTCAAACTCTGCCGGGCCGTGTTGTCGCCTCGCATCAGATACTGGAGAGTAAAGTGCCCACCGCGCAACCGCGCTATCGGTCGATCCTCTCTATCAAGTCCTATCATGGGATAGGTTTTATCAAAGCCCCTGACATAGAGCAGTCGGGCATCGTCTGCGCCCACGCCGTCGGGTAATGGACCAAGGGGGTTATCTCGGTAGTATTCCGAGAGGTGACGATGTGCTGCGTCCTCGTTACCGAGCCTTGCACAAAGCCCAGCGTAAGCAAGATGCACTTCAGGATCACGGCTGCCTGCGTCTATCAGGACCTGATAAACCCTGCACGATTCATTGAAACGGCTGTCCCGCAGCAATTTCTCCGCATGTGACTTGATATCCCTGCTGGATGATCTCGGCATTACATGTTCCAAGCAGACTGACAGGACAGGCAGCGCCGGAACGCGGACGACTCTACCTGGCTATCACCATGGCAGAACGTGCCATGAACGGTTTCGGAGCCTGCAATCATTTTCCCGTGACTTCGGGCTTATCCCTGGGCACCGCGCAACAAGCGTCCCGGCATAGCGCCAGTGTGCTGACCATTTTCGTAGGTCACGTCGCCATGACAAAAGGTATATCGATAACCTTCAGCTTTCTGGATCAGGCGCTTCCCGCCCCCTGGCAGGTCATAGACCATTTCCGGCTGCCGGAGCCTGACAGCATCATAATCCACCAGGTTCATGTCGGCCCTCATGCCAGGGGCAATAATGCCCCTGTCGTTCAGCCCATACAGTCGTGCCGTCTCCTGGGTGAGTTTCCTGACGACAAAAGGTAACGACATGAGCGGACCACGCTTTCGGTCCCGCGTAAAATAACTCAACATGTACGTCGGCACAGACGCATCCACAAGCACTCCGCAATGTGCTCCGCCGTCAGACAACCCAAATACGCTCAGCGGGCTCTCTATGGCCTGTCGCTGACTCTCGAGATCATCCTTGTAACCACGGAAGAAGACGAGGAGAAAGCCGCCTGCAGCAAACACATCCATGATGACTTCCAACGGATCAACACCTTTGGATCGCGCCAGAGCTGCGACCGAATCTTCACCGGAGGGCTCATAGCTGAGGGCCTCATCCATCACATAAATGTGGTCGTAGTCATTCATGAAACGAACCGCGTCCGCATTACGGGGGTGCAGCTTGTCTTCATTAAGCACCCGATGCCTGAAGCTGCTGTCCTTAAGTGCTGCCTGCCGGACTGCCAGCGGTTCCCCCTGTATTTCCCGGTAACAGGGATGCTGACGCATCGGGTTAATGGTGCCTTCCAGGGACATGAGAATAGAGGCTGGCCGCGCACCAATCTGAGGCCGGAAAGTAAGCCCATCATCCTCCAGCTTTGCCGCCAGATCCCAGACCTTCCGGGTTTGGCCTCCTGCAAGCACCGTTATCGGACGTCCGGTGGATCGAACAATATGTTCGATCCAACTCAATTCCTCGTCGTCATCCAGGTAATCCGAGATAATTTCGATGGTCCCGTGGTCCAGGCCCGCGAAAGCATCTCCGATAGTGCACATCTCCTCTGCGGACGCATAGGTTCCAGGCACCTGATTCCCCTGCTTATCCATGTGGCCGTAGAACCTAGACGTAGAAAAACCTAAGGCTCCCGCTTCCAGCGCTTCGCGAGTCAGGTCACGCATTCGAGCCATGTCGTCGGTATTCGCGTCGTCAT
The DNA here is from genome assembly GCA_964220205.1 of Candidatus Allofontibacter communis. Lineage (GTDB taxonomy): Bacteria > Pseudomonadota > Gammaproteobacteria > Pseudomonadales > Azotimanducaceae > UBA9659. The sequence continues at coordinate 2,942 of CAXPUI010000106.1, forward strand.
AACACCGGTCACCCATAACATAATGGCGGATCGCCACGTGCGGTACCTGCGCCCCGACATCCATGACATAGGCAGTGTCGATTGCATCAAGATATTCGGGGAACGTTTCCCAGCCCCAGGGAATTCCTTCATGCAACGCTGTGCCCGGGATATCTTCAACGCTTTCCATCAGCGCGACGAGTTCTCCTTCGGCACCGGGGTGCACCGGGGCAAAGCCCACACCACAATTGCCCATCACGATACTGGTGACACCATGCCAACAGCTTGGCGTCACCTGCTTATCCCAACAGACCTGGCCATCATAATGGGTATGCACATCGACGAAACCAGGGATCAACAGGTCTCCAGACGCGTCTATCACCCGGTGGCCGCTGGCAAGACTGCAGGACCTGTCAACTTCCGCAATCTTGCCATCCTTGACCGCGACGCTCGCGGCATAGGCCTCTGTTCCTGTACCGTCGACAACGGTTGCATTCTTAATAAGCAGATCTGTCATCACTATCTCCACCGGGCATTGTTACCCACATGCTACATCGACCATCCAAAAACTTGTAGATGGCATGCGGGACATTCATGCGGGGGACATTAAAGGAACAGCTACGACACCCGGAAAATGCTATTGCCTTAACGTATTCAAGCCGTCGCCGACACCTGCTTTCGCCCACTTCTGCCAGGGCAGCGTAAAGAAACTGAAGCCCAATTCGATCAACTCTTCCGGCGTCAGACCGGGCGGCACAAAATACATGCCAGCACTCTTGCCGGCACGCCTGGCAGCAGCTGCAATGTTACTGAGCGCGTCGATATATTTGTCATGCCGGTAATCAAGCGTTACATCAAGGTTAATCGACAAGTCCGACGGTCCGACCAACAGGACGTCAACGCCACCAACAGCAGCAATGTCATCAACGGCCTCCAGGGCTTGGACGGTTTCTATCATCGGTAATATCAGGAGCTGTTCATTAACCGCTTCCATATACCCACGGTAGTCATCAAATTCACCCCATTCACCCGCGATACCAGCCGAGCTGCGCTCACCGGCAAGTGGATATCTGCACCAACTGACCATTTGCTCCGCATCCGATGGTGTGTTGATCATCGGCGCAACCAGCCCTCTGGCACCGGCGTCGAGGGCAAAACAGATCTGATCAGGGCGATTATCGGCGACACGGACCACCGGGCTTGCCTGCCGACCTCGCATTTTTGATAACACCGGCCCCAGTTGCTTGAGTTCAACGGTTGTATGCTGGGTATCGAAAAGCAGAAAGTCGAATCCCGCACCCGCCAGGAATCGCACCTCGTTCTCCGGACCTGCTGTTGTACCAATGGCCGTACCACCTCCCTGCAAAACTTCTTTGACCTGATTCATGAGTTTCTCCAATTGCCTTAGGACTTGTCAGCGTGCCAACGCAGTATAACCGGCCAGAAAGCCATCGTTAAAAGAGCCACACCGCCATAAAATCGGACGTCTGGCAATCGCTCTCTCATTGCGGCATTCTGATCGAGAATCCTTTAGCTCCTCCTCATCCGGAGTAAGATATGGCCAACCTTACAGACTACGACAGCTTCGACGCGCTGGGCCTTGCGGAACTGGTCCGCAAGGGCGAAACCAGTCCCGAAGAACTCCTCGAAGAAGCGATAAGCCGAACTGAAAAAATTAATCCAGAGATCAACGCCGTCGTTCAAAAACACTACGACGAAGCCCGCGCAGCTATCCAGGCGGGACTGCCTGACGGCCCATTTACTGGCGTGCCTTTTCTTCTGAAAGATCTGAACATCCTGCTGTCAGGCACGGTTACCTCGATGGGCAGTGTCATGTTCAGGGACTATACGGGCACCTACAACTCAACGCTGACCGACCGTTATATCAAGAGCGGGCTGGTCATCTTCGGCAAAAGTGCATCGCCTGAATTTGGAGCCTTACCTGTTACCGAAACTCAACTGTTCGGCGCCACCCGCAACCCCTGGGACCTGGATCGCACACCCGGCGGATCGAGCGGCGGTGCTTCCGCTGCTGTCGCTTCCGTGATCATCCCCATGGCAAACGCCTCAGACGGAGGCGGTTCAA
>CAXPUI010000107.1:0-3472 GCA_964220205.1 Candidatus Allofontibacter communis
TAGGCGAGAGCAATCTTCAGGGCGGTATCAACAGACTCTGACCCGGAATTGGTCAAGAAAACATGATTCAGAGGGTCAGGGAAGTGTTCCACCAGCCTGCTAGCAAAATTGAAAGCATGTGGATGTCCGCTGTTAAAGCTGTGAGCGAAATCGAGTTCGGCAAGCTGGTTTGAGATTGCTTCATTGATGCTAGGCCGATGATGGCCCGCATTGACACACCATAACCCTGCAGAGACATCGAGTAGTTTTTTGCCATCCGAGTCGTGATAGTACATGCCGTCAGCGGCGACGATGAATCTGGGACTCTCCTTGAAGTTCCGGGCTGCGGTAAAGGGCATCCAGTAACTGTCCAGATCTTTCGGGACGAGATTGTGATCAAGTTGTGCCATGGTAATCCTTGAGTATGCTCCGGGTTTCTTAGTGGTGAGCCGCCTGTTCTTGCTGCAATACGTCTCGCTGCAGCATCGGTATAGCCATTATTGGCGTTTCAACAGCCCCAACAGTTCCGGTGGAGACTCGATTATGTGTCTTGCCCCATGATTTGCAAGCTCGTCTCGATCCCTGAAACCCCACAGGACACCTATACCGGTCATGCCGCTTTGCTGCGCTGTCTGCATGTCCGTGGAAGTGTCGCCGATCATCCAGAGTTGCTCAGTTGTTGTGCCCAGATAATCTGCGATGCGAACGGCGCCGGAGGGGTGTGGCTTATGTTTAATGCTATCGGACGCGCCAATGGCGAGAGTAAATTTTCCTGGAAAAAAATGCTCGACGCACTGTTGAGTAAAATCGTTATCCTTGTTGGACAGTACCGCGACCGGCAGGTCTGCGTCGAGTCGCTCAAGCGTTTCAATAACACCCTCGTATACTGTGGCGTCCTGCCATGATTGAGCGTAGTCCTGCCTGAAGAGTTCGAGGCAGTGATTAATTTCCGGTTCGTTCCGATCACCGGGGGGCAGGGCCCTGGATACCGCTGTTCGTGCGCCATCGCCGATAATGTGGCGATAGTCTGTCACTGGATGGGTCGGATGATTCCGTAGTTTCAGGGCCCGATTAAATGCGCCGGCCAGACTGGCAAGCGTATTCAGCAGCGTTCCATCCAGGTCAAAAACAAGTCCTTCAGGCTTGCTCATGACAGCCGTTCCAGCTGGCGTCGGTAAATCTGATCCTGTTGTAACATATCACTCCTGCCAATCAACTGACGCATCTGGCGTAAGTGACCGCGTTCTCTCTCGAAGGGAAGGTGTTCGTTCGCGGTCAGGTGCGGGTCCGGGTCCAGCAAGGCATAGTACCCCATCGCCTGGCTGAGCTGGCTGTAGCAGATCATCTGGTGGTTATTGCACTTAACTGCGATCTGCAGGTCTGCAACATCGTCGTTTTGCAGGTACAGTGCTTCGAGTGCTTCCAGTTCGATATGAAGTTCGCTGACTTGAGCAGCAGGTTCCTGCTGCCAGTACCGCTGCAAAGTGTCGATGCATCGCAATGAACGACGCAACTCGAAAATCTGGTAGAGCGGGGAAAATGCCATGGCCAGTTCATCATCTACCTGCGCGTTGCTGATAATGTCATGGAGACCATTACCCGTCACCAGCTGGATGGTGTCGTTGCTGATGTTCAGACCTGCTTCGCTGATGTGTTCCCGCAAGAGCTCAAGCAGTGCCGTCTGCCTGCACCTGATAAGCAGGGGGGCTATCAGCGTCAGGCTTTCCGGGAACAGTGGGCAGTCTGCGGCAATGATTTCTCTGGTGAAATTCAGTTTTTCGCTGCGGCTCCAAGAGAAGCCTCCTGCGTAGTCCGGCCAATCGAGCGGATACAATTCAGTTTCAATAACCTGTCGCCACTGGGAGTCAGACAGCTTAACTGCTCGTGCCATGAATTGGTTGAGGTCTGAAATCAAGGCTGTAAGGGCGATTGGTTTTTCTTGATCACTACAGTTCCGGCCATCTTGTCGTGCCAGCCCTGATTGCGGTCGTCAAAAGCGATCCAGAGAAACCCCAGGCCGAGAGGTAGCAGGCTGATATAGTAGGCAAGATAACGGATCAGGTACTGTCCCTTGGAGGGGGGGTAGTGACTAGCGGCATCGACAATCACTGCGCTGAAAATCATTTTACCCGGTTCGCTATTACGGAATATCCAGAAAAGCAGAAAGACTGCGGCTGTGATGGCGAATTCGATGCTGCTTTGATGGACCATGACATTTAGCTGGTCTATCGTCCCTTGCTGTTCATCTGTACTGTCAGCAGAAGAATCGATGTTGGTGAACATCAGGTGACCCACGGGGGCAAGCATGAGAGCCAGAATCAAGCTGTTCACCAGGAAACCGATAAACCTCTTCCAGAACCCAATGTAGATGATGTCATTCATCAGACGGTCTTGTCGTCAGCAGGATTTCTTTCGCGGCGTTGATCTTTGCGGCGAGGTAGGTTGAACCACCCCGGTCGGGGTGCATTTTCTGCATCATTCTACGATGTGCCTGGATAACATCATTCCTTGAGGCATCCGCATCAAGTCCCAGTATATCCAGCGCCTGGGCCTCATCCATGGTTGTGTCAGAAGCAGGAGGTGGTTTGCGGATGTCTGCCTCTGACTGCCAGTCAGGATGCTCCCGTTCCAGGTAGGCGATAAGGAGGTTCATGGAGTCCTGATCGTTCTGGATTTCCTTCAGTAAGTCTATCAACTGAGCCAATTCCAATTGCGATAACTTGGCATTTTCAAACTGGCCTTCCAGCACTGTACCGTCTATCAGCCCGGTATCATGGAAAAGCACCATGTGTATGTATCGAGATCGGATTTCGCTGGTGTCAGGCGGGTTTGGGGCGCCCGCTGCCGTCGCTCCCGCCCCAAGCCCCATGTTCTTCAGAAACCGAAACATGGCGGCGAATTGAGCTCCCCTGGTGACCAGTGACATTACACGTGTCAGGAAGGGCAGTGCCGCCCCTACTATGGCGGCAACAGGATGCAGGCGACCGGTAAATCCCAGGTAAAGCAGTAATAGACCTGCCAGAGTGGCGACATAGATGGCGAAGAACTGTTTAACACTCAGGTTTTTTTTGGCCAGCAGACCTCTCAGGGCAACATAGACCAGAAAGGTGATGATAAATAGTATGATCAGGCGAGCCAAGTTTCAGTCCCTTAACTGGAGTGTCAGCAGGGCTGGTCGCTGATGGTTGCTTTCAAATCGTTCAAGCGCCGCTCTGCCGCCTGTTGCGAAGACTGCTACCGCTGACAGTAACTCCTTGAGTTCGGCCGCGCTCGCCAGGTTGAAGGGTGCATAAGCACCGTGGGACAACTGTGCCATTTGCTTGAAGACCGACCGAACGCCGGGATCAGCACCTTCGTGAAACATGAATAACGGCAGGCCTAGGACGCCGAGTTGACCGGCAAGGTGACAGAGTTCATCGGGATTTTCTTCGATAGCATCGCCGACAAAAACGACAGCTTTCAGACGGTTTTGGCGATGTGTCTGTTGCGCGTG
>CAXPUI010000108.1:0-2573 GCA_964220205.1 Candidatus Allofontibacter communis
CCGTCTCGCAGGATTCCGCAGCAGCAGACATTGGCGGTGAGTTGGAGATCAACCCCGACTTTCCCGTTGGCGTGGCGATACGCATGAAAGATCCCGCCGGGCCCAATGCCGCAGGCAGGCAGCCAGCAGTCGCGAGGGTCGACCTGATCGTCGGCGAACTGACAGGACCGGCCAGCCATCCACATCAAGACACCCATCAGCACGTCAGCGTCGTCGAACGTTTTACGGCGGACAGCTGGGTTGCCGATGGTGACTACATCGTCATGCGCACACAGCTCAAGATCAAACAAGGCTCCTACGTCAGGGTTCGCGGCACCAATCGCGCAGCAGAGCTCGAACCTGCACCGGATGAAACGGGCGAGGATCCCTGGACCGACCTCTGGTTCTATGCCAACCCGGTTTTCGTATCGACGCGCTGACAGTCGAAATCAGGGCTTCTGCCTGGCGGCTAGCGAGCGAGGAATTTCAACAGTTCTAAGTACACCCGCTCTCGAGCCTCATCACCATAGAAACCCGACTTATTCCGTTTCAACTTAACCACGCGGCTGCCCTTCTGTTTTTTCAACTGGTTGCGGAGACTGCTCGTGGCGCGCATCGACGGATCTATCGTGTTACCGCCATGCATCAACAGAACCGGAACTGTCATTGGTTGTTTCAAGACATCGAGTGTTGCCATGCGCGTCTTGTCTGCCTTCATCGCCTCGGCATAGTCCTCACTATCGTAGTGCCAGGGCAGGCTGATGACATCAACCAATTCATCAGCGTCGAAAACGCCACCTACGACGATGGCGCAATCATAAATCTCAGGGTGGCTCTGGGCTGATTTCAATGCCAGAAAGGCACCGAAGCGCTCACCATACAGACAGGCACGGTCACTGAGCCTGCCGACATCTCTGACATGGCGCACCGCGGTGGCGATATCTTCCACCGCAACGGTCCCCCAGTCACGAAGACCCGTCGTCTCGTGTACCTTGCCGAACCCGGCGATACCTCTGAACTCGACCTGAAGCACTGCATAACCGCTCGCTACCAGCATCTGCACCAGCGGGTCATAGTCCCAGTGGCTCCGTTCCGGCTGAACAGGCAGCAGCACGACCAGTTCAGGCGATTTAGCCGCAGGGGGACGTGTCAGGTGAATCGGCAGCGGCTGGCCGTCCCCAGTCTCGATCTTCAGGGTCTGTCGCGGCACCCCCATTTCAGTCACCCAGGGGCGCACATCAACCAGATGCCGGGCTTCCTTGGTTGCATAATTGTAGAGATAGTAGGCACCGGGGTCCGAATCGCTGTAGACAGAAACGACATTCAGGTTGCTGTCATCGGACTGACTGACAATACGCACGTGATGTTGCTTGAAGGCACGCTGCAACCCCTTGAGTATGCGCGCGGCTTTATTGCCTTCGTTCACGAAATGATAGGCTGGGCGATCGTATTCGTACTCTATCGCGTAAAGCTGGCGCGTTTCCTCATCGATGAAGAACGAAGATGGATCGACCCGTTCGTCACTAAACACCTTGTTTTCAGCTTTTGACTGCATGTCGACCCGCACCACTGCCCTGGTAGCGGTTTGGCGGTTGTCGGTCATATAGACTTTCGATTCGTCTTCAAACGCCACCGCCGAAACATAGCCGCTCTCGTGACTGCCGCTGGCGTAGAGAACGGCATCTGATCCCACCAGATCCCAGTAGTAGGTACGCAGCTCCCCTGTCTTCGCATTACCGGTCACGAAGCGAGGCCGCGCCTGACGATCTGTAACATAAATAGGGTCGTCAACGGGCGAAAACTTGCTCAGGTTGCTCGTTCCTTTGTAGACGTCAAGTTCCAACAGCCGGGTTACACCGCCTTCATCGAATGGGATCCTCGTCAGGAGGATTCTGTCGTTGTCAGCTCGCAGCCGGTCCGTGAAGAAGCCCCAGGCACGCTCGTTGACCCGAACATCAATGTGAGAACCCGTCTGCAGTTCTGCACCCCGAAAACTGAAAATCGATTCTGCGCGGGTGCCATCAACCTCTTGGCTGAGCCATTCACCGAAATGCCCGATCCGGAACCAGGCATCCATTTCCCCCAGGCGAAAGACGAGCCGCGTAGGATTCACCCATTCAGCCGCCTCGGGGTACCGGTTCTGATTGAAGCGGATCATGTTGATCGGCTCCATAGAATCGGTCTTGAGAATGGCCAGGCCCTGCTTGCCATCCTGGTTCACCTGCAGCGAAAGGTAAGTGCCATCCGGAGAAATCTGGACATCATCATTCAGATCACTTCGGCTGTAGAAACCCACATCCAGTGCTGACACCAGCGATGGCATCAGCAACAGGCATATCACCACAACGAATCTGACAAACGACATAACCAAACAATCCGATTAGAGAACCTCAACCAAACCGGCGGGACCTTTTTTTTTAGGCGGATCCCTTGTTTTCGGCACTTCCATCAATCTGAATGTCCTCTTAGACTAGAGGACAGTCAGCCGAAAATTTAATGCTGACAATATCATAGACTGCGCCAGGCCCACTTAAAATCATGACTTCGACACCCAATGGCCAGAAAGCCAGGAGCCTGGCTACGCAACACTAGTT
>CAXPUI010000109.1:0-3229 GCA_964220205.1 Candidatus Allofontibacter communis
ACAAGCCTACACTGATGCACTACGCTGGGCCGATGCGCTCGAGAAGCACGGTGCAAGGTCAGGCCAGCCAGTTGTAACGATATTCTCGAATTCGTTTAACGCTTTTCGATCCTGGTTTGGTTGCGGCTGGCTCGGCGCGATTGAGTCACCGGTTAACACCAACTACAAGGGCGACTGGTTGACTCACGTGATCAATAACACCGAGGCCGGGATCATATTGACCGAGGCACGTTACGCCCAGTCGGTGTATGACATCGCTGATCAATTGCCTCATATCAAGTACTGCGTTGTTTTCGACACACCGGAACTGGCTTACCAGGAACCGCCTAAATCACTACCTTTCAACGTCTTGTCTGAAGCAGAGTTTCTGAACCAGGCAGTGGCTCGCGAACGCCGTGAACCGGAACCCTGGGACCTGTCATCGCTGATTTACACTTCAGGCACAACCGGACGCTCAAAAGCGGTCATGGTGCCGTGGCACCACCTGACCTCTTCCCTGCAAAGTGGCATGTTCCCAAGGGACAGGCTGTCCGACATGCGTCTTTATTCACCCTACCCGGTTTTTCATATTACCGGTAAAGCCGGTTTCTACTATGCAGCCGTGTTCGGCAACCCCAGCATTATTCGCGAGGCTTTTACGCCGAGCGAGTTCTGGACCGACATCAGAAACTATCAAGCCAATGGCAACATTCTGCTAGGCCCGCTCGCACAGATGATTCTCGACCTCCCTCCCCAACCGGATGATGCTGTCAACCCGATGCAGACCGTCGTCATGGCTCCGGTGATTCCAGATGTTGAAGCCTTTCGCCAGAGGTTTGACCTGGATGTGTTTACCACCTTCAACATGACTGAAATCAACTGCCCGGTTATCAGCGCCCCGACTCTCTGCAGTGCACAGAACTACAGGTCCTGCGGCAAAGTCAGGGACGGTGTTGAAGTCCGCATCGTCGACGACAACGACATTGAAGTGCCTCCTAATACCCCGGGTGAGATGATCGTTCGTGGAGACCCCTGGGAACTCAATGCCGGGTACTGGAATATGCCTGACAAAACCGTCGAAGCCTGGCGCAATGGCTGGTTTCACACTGGTGATGCCTTTACCTATGACGAAGACGGTAACTTCTATTTCGTTGATCGCGCTAAAGACTATATTCGCAGGCGCGGTGAGAACATCTCCAGTTTCGAAGTTGAAGCCATTGTTAACCAGCATCCAGCTGTCGCGGAATCCGGCGCGGCCGCAGTGCCAGCAGATCAGGGCGAGGATGAGGTAAAAATCGCCGTTGTCCTGAATCCTGACGCTGACTTCGACCCCGCTGAACTCATCGAATTCCTCACACCGAGAATGCCGCGTTTTGCCATACCAAGGTTCGTCGAAATCTGGGAAGAATTGCCAAAAACAGAAGCAACTGCGCGTATACAAAAGGCAAAAATTCGTGATTCCGGAGTATCCGAAATTACATGGGATCGATTCGAGAAAAATTAGACAACAAGGTAAAGAAGATGGCCGCAACAACTTTTCAGAACCTAAGTCGGCGCGACTTTGGTCGAGTTTCAATGCTGACGCTGGCGGCAACTGTCGGGGGCGGGTTTTCAAAATTTACCAGCGGAAAGCCAGGCGCCGCGACTCCAAATATTGACGGCTATGTCGCCAAAGGCTGCGAGCCGGTTCTCGAGGCCTTTACTACTAACTTTGTCAATCACGGAGACGTCGGTGCCGCCTTCAGTCTTTACCACCATGGCGAGAGGGTTGTCGACCTCTGGGGTGGTGTAACCGACGCGGAATCAGGCAACAACTGGGCCGAGGATAATATCGTCATGGTGTTCTCAAGCACTAAAGGCGCAACAGCCGCTTGCGCGCACCTACTTGTTGAACGCGGAGAACTCGATCTGGACGCACCTGTCTCGCAGTACTGGCCGGAGTTTGCTGCTGCGGGTAAAGAGGACATCCCGGTTCGCTGGCTGCTCTCTCACCGCGTTGGCCTTCCGATCTTCGACACGGTCGTAACCCCTGAACAGTTCCTTGACTGGGATTTTATCGTAGAAATGCTGGCAGCCCAGACACCGGCCTGGGAACCGGGTACTACACACGGTTACCACGCCGGAACATACGGCTGGCTGGTTGGTGAAATCATAAAACGAATTAGCGGCAAAAGTGTGGGTACATTTTTCGCAGAAGAAGTCGCAGACCCGTTCGAATTGGATTTCTGGATCGGTCTTCCCGAAGGTGAAGAGCATCGGGTAGTACCCATGGTTTCCGTCGACCTACAAGACGAAGAGATGGACGAGCAGGCGCAGACCGACCAGCGGCGGGCGTTGCTTGAAGCAGCAAGGGACGAAGACTCCTATCTCGCCAGACCGCAAACGACAGAACCGCTCGACCCCAACTCACGAGCCTTTCGAGCTGCAGAAATACCAGCAGGTAACGGTATCACCGACGCTCGTTCACTGGCCCGCATGTATGCCTCGATGATTGGAGACGGGGTCGATGGCAAGCGACTCCTGAAACCCGAAACCGTCGCGTATGCCATTACTGAACAGTCAAATGGGCGAGATGAGGTACTGCAGATCCCCACACGCTTCGCACTTGGATTCTCGCTCAACGCAGGTTCCTCTCTGCTCGGCAACGAAGGTGCTTTTGGTCACTCCGGCGCAGGTGGCTCGCTTGGCTTCGCGGATCCGGAAGCAGGTATAGCTTTCGGCTACGTCATGAACAAGATGCAATTGGTCGCAGGGGATGATCCTCGAACACTTTCGTTGATTTCAGCCGTGCACAAGTCATTATCCTGAGACATTCACTCATGACTCACGATCTCATTATTCGCGGCGGTGAGTTGTTGGACGGTACCGGGGCAGAAGCAGTACGCGCCGATGTAGCGATCGACGGAGACAGAATCACCGCCCTGGGTGATCTTGGCAAGGTTGATGCTGAGCAGGTTATCGATGCAACCGGAAAAATAGTCACACCAGGATTTGTGGATCTGCACACACATTTTGATGCCCAGGTTGGCTGGGACTCACAATTGCGCCCAAGTTCCTGGCATGGCGTTACCACCGTGCTGATGGGGAACTGCGGAATCTCCTTTGCACCGGTCAAACCGGGTGGCAGCGACTACCTCACAAAGATTATGGAGTCAGTAGAAGATATTCCTGCGCCAGCAATTCGCGATGGTCTACCATGGTCCTGGCACTCCTATGGCGAGTATCTCGATGCCGTTGTTGAAATGCGGCC
>CAXPUI010000110.1:0-5171 GCA_964220205.1 Candidatus Allofontibacter communis
CCTATTTTATCTGGCGTTATCTGCCCATGTTTCACGTGGAACAGTCTGGTTTGGTTGCTTTCGCAACTATCAAGCAAAGCCTGTCGCTCTACACCAGTGAGAAGCACCTGGCTTGCCGTACCTGCCAAAAAGCCCCCCATGCGACGACGATGATCAGCGTCGAACTCGGAAGCCAGATCATCGATCAAATAAAGCGTATTTTGCTCCCCGTTTAAAGATCCCTGCGCCAGGATAAGACTCCAGACCAGTGCTTTTAATTCGCCGCGGGAACAGACCTTTGTCGCTGGCAGATTGTTAACGGTTATTCTAACATCTGCTCGCTGAAAACCCTTCTGTGTAAAACCTCTTTTTTTGTCACTTTCAGCTTCTCGTTCGTAGATATCCGCTATATCCGCCTTATCGGGCCAACCACGTTGATAGACGATATCCACATCGTCGTTCTGGCAGACCGATTTCACAACCGACCGAAAGACCGGCCTGTATTTCTCCATGTACTGTGTCCGCGCCAGGTCTATTCGCCGCGCACTCTCGGCCAGCTGAGCAGACCAGGTCATAAACGTTCGACTCTGGCTGTCTCCTTCCCGTAGCAGATAATTCCTTTGCCTGAGGCACCGGTTAGCGACACCCCAAAGTGACGTGAAGCCCTGTTCCACGTGAAACAATCCCCAGTTCAAGAACCGACGCCTTGATTCAGGTGGACCCAACAACAGGTCCACTGACTCCGGCCCGAGAACCAACGTTGGCAACAGCTCTGCCAGCTCACTGGCTCTGGCGCACGCTTCGCCATTCACTCGAATATCGCGGCTGCCACCCAGACTTCTGCTAACGCCGATTTGCCAGTGCTGCGGCCCACGGGTCAATTCTCCCCGAACAAGACAATCATCAGCGCCCTGCTGTATCACCGGGTCGAAGGACAAAGTTCGAAAAGACCGAGCAGAAGAAAGAAAATAAGCAGCTTCCAGCAGGCTGGTCTTGCCGCTGCCGTTTTCCCCACAGATCAGGTTGATACCTGGTCCAAGGTCTATGAAGGTATCGTTTAGGTTTCTGAAACGCGTGGCATAGAGCCGGCTAAGGCTCATAGCTTCATCGGCATTACAACGTACGTCGCATCCTCATGGGCAGGGTCTTCCAGCACGGCACTGCTGTTGGCGTCATGCAACGTGATACGTACCTGACTATCATCAATAACCGCCAGCACATCCTGTAGGTAACCAACGTTAAAACCTACTTCGAGACTGTCGCCCTCATAGTCAACCGATACAATTTCTTCTGCTTCTTCCTGTTCCGGGTTGTTAGCCGAAAGTTGTAGCTGGCCTGCTGACAACGCCACGCGAATACCCCGAAATTTTTCATTGGACAAAATGGCTGTTCGGCTCAGTGCCTGCCGAAGCTCCTGCTTGTCCGCGAGGACGATCTTGCTACCGTCACGGGGAATCACTCTCTCATAATCGGGGAATTTTCCATCGACGAGTTTTGTCGTCAACGTGAACATGTCAGAGCTCGCACATAAATGGCTCGAACCTATCGACAGCGACACTTGATCCTCGAGTTCCTGGAGCAACCGTTGAATCTCTATAACCCCTTTCCGCGGGAGGATCACCTGTTTTGAAGCGCCTTCTATCGATTCTATCTGTAGGTCACCCAACGCCAGGCGATGTCCATCAGTTGCGACCGACCTCACCTGCCCATCGCCGATCTCAATAAGCATACCGTTCAGAAAATATCGGACATCCTGTTGCGCCATCGCGAACGCTGTTTTATCAAGCAGTTTCTTCATCGCCTTGCTGTCGATAACTGCGGACAACTCCGGGTCGGCATGATCAACTGATGGGAAGTCATTAGCAGGCAATGTGGATAATGTAGAACGGAAACGACCAGATCGAATCTCTACCCGCCCGTCAGCGAGCGTAAATTCGATGTCAGCTTTGTCTGGAATCTCGCGACAGATATCCACGAGCTTCCTGGCGGGTACCGTGATTTCGCCGGCCTCTACCGCTGAAATTTCGACTCGGCCAATGAGTTCCACCTCAAGGTCTGTGCCCGTCATGGAAAGCCGGTTTTCGCCAACACGAAGTAGCAAATTCGATAAAACCGGCAACGTCTGTCGACGCTCGACAACGCCCGCAACCTGTTGCAAGGGCTTTAACAGCGCTTCCCTGTTCACTGAAAACTTCATATGGCTCCACTCCCTAACGGTGACCGCAGGATGTAAGTAAGTACTAACAAACTAGATTCCGTCTGCAGCGTTTATCTTTCGTAACTAAAGCATCATGGGACTAATGACGTAAAGGCACTCCTTTTCGTCGACATCCTCCAACAAACACGCGCTACTCGAGTCCGACAGGGTCATTCTAACCTGAGATCCCGACATCGCCGATAGCGCCTCGATGAGATAGCTTACGTTAAAACCGATCTCGATGGATTCGCCTTGATAGGTTACCGCCAGACTTTCTTCCGCTTCCTCCTGCTGAGGATTGTTTGCATGCATATCCAGTCTATCGGGTAATAATATCAATCGGACATTGCGATAGAGTTCATTGGACAGAATTGCGGTCCGAGATAGAGCATCTTTCAACAACTGCCGATCCGCCAGCATCACCTTATCACCACCACTCGGAATAGCGCGGGAATAATCCGGGTAGGTTGCATCAATTAACTTGGTTACCAATCGGGTACCAGGAACCTCTAGTGTCAGATGATTAGCAGTAAACTCAAGATTAATCAGCAAGTCCTCCGAGAGGCCAGCCAATATCCGGTTGAGTTCACTAATCGCTTTCCGTGGCACTATAAATTGCTGGTTACCCGGGCCGGTGCCGGATTCTAGATAACTTGTTGCAAGTCTCTGCCCATTTGTCGCCACCAACCGAACAACACCGTCGACTATTTCAAACAATATTCCATTGAAAAAATAGCGCACATCCTGTTGCGCCATTGCAAAACTGGTGCGTTGTAGCAGCTGCTTTAGCTGGCCCGCGGTTACTTGTATCGACACATCAGGAGAACGTGTTTCGATATTAGGAAACTCGTCGGGAGGCAGGGTAGCCAGATGGGAACTGAAGCGACCACTATCAACCTGGACACGGCTGCCGTCGAGATTAGCAACCAGGTCAGCGCCATCCGGCAAACTACGGCAAATTTCCATCAGCTTGCGTGCCTGAACCGTGACTTCTCCGCCGGTTTCAACCAGAACACCTGACACCGTGACAGTGATCTCTACTTCTTCATCAGAACCGACCATCGTCAGCTCATTTTCCCCAATCTGTAATAACAGGTTAGAGAGGATCGGGGCTGTCTGGCGCCTTTCTACCACACCACAGGCAAGTTGCAGCGGTTGCAGCAACTTATCTCGATTAACCGTAAATTTCATGAATCCTAAGTCTAATGACGCTGCCAGCGGCAGCAGAATTACCCGGTGAGCAATCTTATAAGATTATTGAAATCTTCCCCAATTTCTCGACTGCTTTCCCTCAGTTCCTCGATCTTACGACATGCGTGAAGAACCGTCGTGTGATCCCTGCCACCAAAGGAATCACCAATTTCCGGAAGGCTGTGGTTCGTCAACTCTTTTGCCAGAGCCATTGCCACTTGCCTGGGTCTGGCAATTGATCGAGTACGCTTCTTTGAATGCAGGTCACCGACTCTTATCTTGTAGTAATCCGCGACGATCTTCTGGATGTTCTCTATGCCGATCTGTCGATCCTGGATGGCAATCAGGTCTCTTAAGGACTCCCTGACCTGGTCATTGGTAATCTCCCGACCAGTGAACTTCGCGTTAGCTATGACCCGCTTAAGAGCACCTTCAAGTTCACGCACATTCGATCTGATTCGCTCGGCCATGAAAAAAGCGGCATCACTGGGCAAGCTGACCTGTTCGATCTCTGCTTTCTTCATCAGGATTGCCACCCTCGTTTCCAGTTCAGGTGGCTCCACCGGTGCCGTCATACCCCAGACGAATCGACTTTCAAGCCGTTCTTCAAGGCCTTCTATTTCCTTCGGATACCGATCACAGGTCAGGACAATCTGACTACCATCCTCTTGTAGTCTGTTGAAGACGTGGAAAAATTCCTCCTGGGTCTTCATTCCCTTAGCCAGAAACTGAATATCGTCCATTAACAGGACGTCAACTGACCTATAATACTTCGTGAAGTCGGACATCGTGCCATGTTCGATAGCCCGAACCATATCTTCCATGAACCGCTGCGAGTACATGTAAGCCACCTTTAGGTGGGGATGCCGGTCGGCTATGGAGTTGCCGACCGCGTGCATCAAGTGTGTTTTCCCGAGACCAACGCCCCCGTATAGGAGCAGAGGATTGTAGGATGCCCCCCCTACATTCTCTGACACCTGGAAAGCGGCCGCCCTTGCCAGTTGATTTGAACGACCTTCGACAAACGTGTCAAAGGTGAAATTCTTATTCAGATCAAGAAGTGGATAGAATCGCTCTCGTGTCGTAAAAGGGTTCGGCTCTGAGCCTCGTTTTACCGACTTACCTGTACTGCCTACTTCCAGCTCGACCTCGCCCTTACCACCCTGGGCCAGCAGCTCTTCAATTCGGGCCAGAAAATTATCATTAACCTGATCACGGATATATTTGTTCGGTGCCAGAAGCCGTAACCTGCTGTTGTCATCGACAGCCTGGAGCGGTCTTATCCACGTGTTGAATTGCTGTGACGACAGCTCTTCTTCGAGTCGGTCAAGGCATTTTTGCCAAATTGTTGCCCCCACAGAGCCCCCGCGTATGTTGAATTTTAGTTTTTCTAAGTTCTAGCTTAGGTTCTAGTTTAGGTTCTACTTGAGGATGACTCTGGCCTCTTGGCAACCTTAGCGAGTAACAAACCGGCCAAGACCGATACACTCCTCAACAATAAGTCTACCTTGTTCAGTTTTACCGCTAATTCCGTTTACCGTTAGTTCCGTCATTCCGTCCGGAGGGCACATGAGATGGCTAAACAAATCGTACCTCAGCTCCCAGCGATATTAACGCTATTCACTTCCTCAAGCCAAGCAAATGTTAAAAAATTCGCCTCAAAAAACTTTTTATTTTCAGTAAGTTATACAAACAGTTGTTGTGTATGCAGTGACTAACCTGTGCATAACTTGTGGATTAAAATCGCCCCCTTTATAGAACCGTTAGTCCTGTGGGCAACTCAGCTATTTTTATGCAGCTTTTC
>CAXPUI010000111.1:0-2541 GCA_964220205.1 Candidatus Allofontibacter communis
CAAGACCGGCCACCGCACCGTCAGGGAAAATATTAATGAAATCTGTGACCCAGACACCTTTGTTGAATACGGCTCACTCGCCATTGCGGCCCAGCGACGACGGCGCACCGTCCAGGACCTGATGGAGAATACACCCGGCGACGGCATGGTCACGGGTATCGGCAGCGTGAATGGCGACCTGTTCCCGGATCAGGATACCCAGTGCGTCGTCATGTCCTATGACTACATGGTGCTGGCTGGCACCCAGGGCCTGCAGAACCACCGAAAAAAAGACCGGATGTTCGAAGTCGCTGCCAAGCTCCGCATACCGATTATCCTGATTGCTGAAGGTGGCGGCGGCAGACCCGGGGATACCGACGGCGCGGGCATCGCCGGCCTGGATTGCCTTGCCTTCCAGCTTTACGGGGCCCTCTCAGGACTCGTACCCCGCATCGGGATTACCACCGGCCGCTGCTTCGCCGGGAATGCCGTACTACTGGGAACCAGCGACCTGGTCATAGCAACAAAGGATTCCAATATCGGGATTGGCGGGCCCGCAATGATCGAAGGGGGTGGTCTGGGCATCTTCAAACCAGAAGAAGTTGGTCCCATGGAGGTCCAGGTACCTAATGGCGTCGTCGATATCGCTGTCGAGGACGAGGCTGAGGCCGTCCAGGTCGCCAAACAACTGCTCGCTTACTTCCAGGGACCTGTCCAGGAATGGACCTGCCAGGACCAACGCAAGCTGAGATTCGCCATCCCGGAAAACCGCCTGCGCGTCTACGACATCAGGGAAATCATCAACACCATCGCCGATGATGATTCCGTCCTGGAACTGCGGCCTGAATTCGGCATCGGCATCATCACGGTTTTCGCCAGAATCGAGGGGCGACCCGTGGGTATTTTCGCCAACAACCCTGTTCATCTCTCCGGCGCTATTGACAGTGACGGCACTGATAAGGCGGCACGCTTTATCCAACTCTGCGATGCCTTCGATATTCCCATTATCTCCCTGGTCGATTGTCCCGGGATCATGGTCGGTCCGGAGATCGAGAAGACAGCATTGGTCCGCCACGCTGCCCGGCTCTTCGTTATCAGCACCAGTATCACGGTCCCCCTCCTGTCCATTGTTATCCGCAAAGGCTACGGTCTCGGAGCCCAGGCCATGACCGGTGGGGGCTTCAAGGCCTCCACCTTTACCGTGACCTGGCCCACGGGAGAATTCGGCGGTATGGGGCTCGAAGGTGCAGTCAAACTTGGTTACCGGAAGGAGCTTGAGGCGATAGAGGACCCGGAGGAACGTATCGCTGAATACGAAAAGCGGGTCGACCAGATGTATGAACGGGGCAAAGCGGTCAATTTCGCTACCGCGTTCGAGATCGACGAAGTCATCGATCCGATGGCAACACGCCAGTGGATCATGGCCGGCCTCAAATCTGCACCAACGCCGCCCATCAGGGATGGCAAGAAAAAACCGTTTGTGGATACGTGGTAGACATGAACCGGAACACCAGCGAACTGGCCGTACTGCCTATCGCCTGTCTGCTGATCGGCGGCTTCCTCTTGTCTGTTTTCATGTCTGCTCCCTCAAGGGTTCCTGACTTTTCAGCCATCACAAACGTCGACGAGAAAAAATCTACTTTCTTCTCGTTCATGCTGCCCAGCATCCGACGAGCCAATGACGACATCCTGAAAGAACGCAGCCGTCTCCTCGACTACCAGCAGACACTGACAACCGGCCATGCCTTGTCTCAGAGAGAGACAAAGCGTCTTGCTGAACTGATGAAAAAGTATCGGCTTGATGGCAACCCTGGGGACGACGACCGAACTGCGGGGCTTATTGCCGAATTACTGCAACGCGTCGATACCATTCCTGCCTCCCTGGTTCTCGCGCAATCGGCTAACGAGTCTGCCTGGGGAACAGCGAGATTCGCCCGACAGGGCAACAATTACTTCGGCATCTGGTGCTGGTCGCGCAACTGCGGCATGCTGCCAAGCGAACGCGCTGCAGGAGCCACGCACGAGGTGGCGACCTTCGATACTGTTACTGCGGGCGTGGCTTATTACATGCAGACACTTAACTCCCATCCTGCCTACCAGCCACTCCGCGACCGACGCGCAGAACTGCGAACAGAAGGCAAACCCCCTAATGGTGTGGAACTGGCAGCAGGGCTGCTCAATTATTCTGAGCGCCGGGAAGCCTACGTGGACGAAATTCGCGCGATGATCAGCTACAACGACCTGAGCCGTTTCAACCGGACGAACTAGGCGCTCCAGCAGTTTCCCGACATAATCCTGCGATGCCTCAACGCTTCGAGCTACCCTTTATCGAAGTGCCGCCAGGCACTAACGCCGTTGACCTGCTGGCAGCCCACTCTCAGTTGTCAAAAACCCGGATCAAAGACGCCATGGCAAAAGGTGCGGTCTGGCTTCTGAGTCAAGGCAGGCAGCGCCGCCTGCGCCGGGCCAAGAGCGAGCGGCGGCCGGGCGACAAGATTGCGCTGTTCTATGACGCACGCATACTGGACACCACCCCACCTACGCCGGCGTTGTTCGATGACC
>CAXPUI010000112.1:0-10334 GCA_964220205.1 Candidatus Allofontibacter communis
TGTGAAGGTAACTCCCATGCAACAGCACCCAGGTGAAGACTCCCGGTAATCCAGAGAGCGTTCTCGGCAGGATACCAAACTGGTTCAGCAGGAATCCTGAAAGATGATTCAGGACACCAATACACCAGATGAGCCCGACCAGAGCGGCAATAATCCGGACAGCATCCTGCCAGTTGTCCCGTAGGTGTCTCAATCTTCCCCTGGAAGAGCGCGTTCCGTCCCTTTCTTGTCAGTCAACTTGTAATGCTCGCGGCTTGGCTGACTGCGCCATTCAACATCGGGTTTTCTATCTTGGCCATGAGCGGCTCCAGAGATGCACACCGACATTTTTCCATAGTCATTGCGCCGAGGCTATAATGCTGCCGTGACGTGTTCCTGGGTCATCGCTCGTGGCTGACATCAACATTGAAAACTTCTACCGGCACATCGCCAGGGTGCTGAACATCCTGTACGCCTCATTCCCGAGCAAGACGCCCCTTTATGTCGACGATGTCGCAGGGATCGATGAACCGGATGAATACGGTCTTCACAGCCCGCGTTACACGTCTGGTTTCTTTACGATCCTCTGGCTCGCTGAAGAAGGGTACCTGCGCTACACGGATGCCATCCGGCAAGATGGAGTCGACCAGGCGGTACTGACACATAAAGCGTTTTTGCGGCTGACCGAAGCGGTCGAACCCATCTACAGTACATCAGCATCCGGGACTGACGCGTCAAACATTATCAACATTGCACAAGCCGACGAGCCCAACGGTTCGCCATCGGTCATCGAGGACCAGAAACTGGTCATCAACCAGCTTCGACAGGCGCTGCGCGGCAAGGATTCCATTGCTATCAGTAAAGTCGTCCAGCACATTCTGCGCGCTTGATTGATCACTGCCGGGCTTCGAGCTGCTGCCTGATCATGGCATGGACTGATTTCGTCAGAGGATAACCAATCATGGGGACCCACGCTGCCAGCAGCCCAATAATCGCCCCCAGTGTATAAGTCAGGAGCAGTCCATCCAGCACAGTCTGACTGTTATCGCCACCCGGCACAAAGCCAATCACAACCTCAAGCACGGCGAAACTCGCGCCAACTGCCAGTGCCGACCCGAGCTTGTTAGTTGTCGTCAACAGAGCGAAGAAGAGTGCCGGCCTGGACTGCCCTGACTTGAGTTCGTCTTCATCAACAACATCCGCCATCATCGAGCGCACCAGGGTCGGGGGCGCCCCGAAGCCGACACCAAACAGGATGGTGTATCCCCATAGCACGACAACTTTGTATTCCTCCGCGAGGGGTATCATGGCGACATTGATAACCACCATGTAACGCAGCGACAGTGTCAGCGTTTTGTCTTTGCCCATCCAGTAGGCAAGACGCATCCAGACGGGCATGGCAATGAAGCTGGATAGAAAGAAGAAGAGCAGCGCCAGGCTGGCATGCTCAGGCAGTTTGAAATAGGTCGTCGCGATAAAAATATACAGCGCGCCGGAGACCCCAAAAGCAATCCCTGCCCCCAGGTCGGTAATCAGCAGGCGCCACATCAGCTTGTTGGCGACCAGCACCGTGATAGCCTCTTTCCAGGGAATCGACGCCGCAGGCTTCTGATGGCTGTCAGGGACCATGGTCAGGGTTGGCAGGACCAGCAGGGGAAACAGTATCACGCAGAACCAGCCCATGCTGGCAACCTTCGTTTCCTGATCGTTGTATCCAGAGAGTTCCATGGCAGCAGGGATAGCGAGAACCACGGTCATGCCACCTATCACGAAAATTTCTCGCCAGCCAAATAACCTTGATCGATCATCATAGCTGTTTGAGAGTTCTGCTCCCCAGGACTGGTGGCTGATGGCCAGCATGGTGTAACCCACGTACAACAGGATCAACCAGAAGAGCAGGTAGGTGCCCGTCACAACCTCAGGGTCCGGCATGAACACCATCCATACAGACAGCACCAGCAAAGGGATGGCAATGGCTATCCAGTGTTTCCTCCGCCCCCAGCGAGTATCAAATTTATCAATCATCATGCCCATGATCGGGTCCGTGATGACGTCCCAGACCCTGGCTATCGTGAAGATAGTACCCACCGTAACCAGCGACAGTCCGAGACCTTCAGAGTAGAAACGAGGCAGGTAAACAGAGATCGGCATCCCCATAGCCGCCATGGGTAGCGTAATGCCGCTGTAAGCTATCAGTACCTTGAGAGACAATCGTTCCGTCATTTAGGCGACTCGGTACAAAACATGATCTTCATATCCCGTAATCACGGGTCGGAGTCCGCTCAATGCAGCATCGAGTTCAGGGTCACCTGTATCGACCAGTAACGGCCTTCTTTCGAGCGCTGCCAACTTGTTTTTACTGGCGACTATCTCAAGGTTGTCTATGCCTGCCAGGCGCAGTACCGCCGGACTGATCTGCTGATTACCTCTACCTAGAATATGCCCCTGGCCGCTGATCGCCGTGACCACGATTCGAGCCAACTGCCCGCCCGACAAATATTTCACCAACTCCGCCTCCGTTACGTCTTTATCAACCAGTGTACCAGCCTGAAGGAGGTCCACACCCAGTAAGGTCGAGTCCAGCCCCATTTCAGAAAGCATACCAGCTATCGTCGAACCGGAACTCATCACATACAGGGTCGAGTCATCCATCCGTTCAAGAAAGTCTGCGGCGATGTCCTGTATGACCAGTTCATCGACCTCGCGTCCACCAATCTTTGTCTGCTGAACATACCTCAACTCTTCCGGGACGGGCAGTTCTCCGTAGAATTCAGTCCTGACGATACCTTCACGAAACGATGCTTCATCAATATCCCGGACCTCCGCCTGGCCGACTGTCAGCATCTCTCCCGCAACCAGCTTGTTCAACAGTTCCAGGGCTGCCCCCGGTGACGTTGCAAAAACCCCTGAATGCATCTTGACGCCACAGGGTATGCCCAGCACTGCAGGGCAATCGCGGTAGCTGTCGACCACATCACGCGCGGTTCCATCTCCCCCTGCGAACAAGAGCAGATCAATATGACACTCCTGCAATGCAGCAACAGCCTGCCTGGTCTGCACCGCACTCGTCGGCTCCTCTGCAGAACTGACAACCCTGAAAGGTACATTCAACTGACGCAGCAGATCACCACCCATACGGCCTGCTGCCGAATACCAGTCAATCTGATGATGCGGCAGCGTGCCGATACTCCGCTGCACGCGGTCAGCTACCCGGCTTACCCCCCCTCGCCGAAGGGCCTCTGCCACCATGCCATCGGTTCCCTTGAGCCCGGTGGGGCCACCAAGTCCGGCCACCGGGTTGATCACCAGGCCTATTTTCAAGCGACGATCAGGCATCAGTTTCGCTGGCGAGGCCAGCCATTCGCCTGGCGATACGATCACCAAACTTCATACGGGTACAGAAATCAGTCACCCCATGTAAGTCAACGGCTGCCGGACGCAGATCGTCCAGAACAACATCAAGTTCAATGTCACACATGATGCGGGTAACTTTGCGGAACATCCGCACCAGGCTTTCCTGTTCAACCAGTGTCGCTTTGATTTTTTTAGCACCCCTGAGGCTAGTCATTCCTGGGACTTCATCGATGCGTTCATACATAGCATCAATGTCACCAAATTCGTTCAACAGCGCTGCGGCAGACTTGGCCCCCACGCCACTGACACCGGGTATGTTGTCTACCGCATCACCTGCCAGCGCGAGATAATCCGCGATCTGCTCAGGAGCGACACCAAATCTGGCTTTGATCTCCGCCGGGCCAGCATAGTCATCTGCAGCGAAGTCCCAAAGTAGATCAGCCTCTCCGAGCAGTTGTCCGAGATCCTTATCCCGCGTCACGATAATCACCGGTCGGTCAGGGGCGAACTTTTTGTGCAGGGTCCCGATAATGTCATCCGCCTCGTAGTCCTGCAGACAGACTGAATGCAGTCCAAGCAAAGACGTCACTTCCTGGCATGCTGCCAGTTGATAAGCAAGGTTCGCGTCCGGCAGATCCCGGTTGGCCTTGTACTCCGGGTAGATGTCATTTCGAAAACAGGTGTTCAGGCTCTCATCAAAGGCACAGGACAGAGACTCAGGCTGTCGTTCCAACAGGTCAAGCAGGAAGCTGGTATAACCGTAGACTGAATTAACCATCTCACCACTGTTGTCTACAAAGGTAGCTGGCATGGAATAGTAGGCCCGAAAGATGTAGATCGATGCATCAACCAGATACAGGGGCTGGTGATTCACTGCTAACGAGGTCTCAGTCGTTTAACGACAGAACTGAAGGTCATCAGTGCCTCACCTGAACTGACCAGCGTACCAGTGACAAACACCATAGAGCCGGTTTTGCGGGTAATCACCGGCACACACTCGATCAATTGACCTTCCCTGCCCGCCGCAACAAATTCACAATTAAAACTGATGGAGGTACAACTCTCCTCTGCATAGTTATCTGTCGCGGCAACACAAAGCGCATAATCTGCAAAAGTCACCAGGACACCGCCATGAACGTCACCGTTAAGATTGCAGTTTTTGGCTTCGGGCAGAAAAGCGCAGGCATAGTCCTGCCCCTGCTGACGATAGAAAAAAGGACCCACATAATCTTCCGCGGGGTCGAGACCGGTATTGGTCCTGTAGCCTTCAGGTATGCCGTTCGTCACTTGGGTAGTTCCTCATAATGCTTTTCATTGTAGGGATCCGTGACGCCGGATTGCGCCATCAGACCCTGTGCAAATTTTTCAGCGCGGGGCGTAAGTCCGCCGCGAACCCACTCCAGGGCGGCTGATCTGACCTGGCCGCGGAAACGGTCCACATTCAGCGCCTGATCATCGAAATTGTCACAGCTTACACGGAAGCTCAAACCTGCTGCGACACTGAACACCCATTCGAGACCCTGGGGTCTTGCCTCAAACCGCTCGAATTCCGCCTGGCGCTCGATATCCCGGTCCAGATCATACCAGTAGCCAAAATCTTCCTGCTCACGCCTTGAGGGACCCGCGATGCACCAGTGAGACACTTCATGCAAGGCGCTGGCGACAAAGTCGCTGCGAAAAAAGATTATGTGCGGCTCTTCGCTATTAGTTGCAGGCGAGTACAAAGGTTCATCCACATCCCCTCGCAGACAGGTTCGATGTGACGCCAGGAAACATTCCGTGAAGACATCACAGATCTCGGCAACCTTCATCAGGCAGGCTCAATATCAGAGTCTGGCAGGCAGACGGTGCGCCCCAGTGAATTGAAGTAGCCTGCGGAAAGAAACTCCCTGCCTGCCAGCAGATGGTCGAGGTACCAACGCGCCGGTTTAAGGCCTTCGGCCACATAACCTTCGTTGGCAACGTACACCCAGGCCGGCAAGACACCCTGTTCTGTCTTGATCGGCAGAACCTGGCGATCATAGTGCCTCGGATAACCTTCAAACGGATCCATCTTCTCAATCTCTCGGGGCTCAGTCAGGCGATAGATGGCGCCCTCAGTCTCCTGCCCTGCCGCGATCATGACATTGGCCGCACCGGCACCAGCAGCTTTCAATGAACGCTTGTTGAACACCAGTCGATAACCGTCGAGACGCCCGGCGAGCACATCCTCAAAACCCATCTGCCGGAGACGGACTCTGCCGGGGTTCATATTACTGCCATAGGCGAAGTAGTAATCGATACTATCCGTCACGCTAGCCCTTGCGAATCCAGTATTGATAAAGGTCGTCTTCGGCCTCCTGGTGCACGAGTTCATGATTGAGGAATTTACAGAAATTCGGAAAGTCCCAGGAAGTCGAAGGATCAGTGGCGACGACGTGCACCACCTCACCCACGGCCATGTCCATCAACTTGTTCCGGACGACCATGAGTGGCTCCGGGCAGCGCAGCCCGGTGGCGTCAATTTCTATATCAGCTTGAGGAATCATCTGCATCAGCACTCGAATCGTGTGACAGTATATCAATCCTCGTCGTAACTGGTGCGAAGAATCAGGTATATTGCCCGATACAGGAGGCCGCGAACATGATCAAGATTCCTGCAACGGCCAATGACTTCACCCCCGACTGGTTGAACCGCGCACTGGCACCCCACCTTGATGGCACGCACGTCACAGACTGCGCGGCACACCTCTCCGACATCCCGGGGCAGACGGCAGAAATCGTTATGCTTGACGTGTCCTACGCAACGCACACCGAATTGCCCTCGCGCCTGGTCGCCAAGATCACATCCATGAACCAGGATATTCTGGACAACCTGATCGCTCATTACGATCAGTACTATAGGGAAGTATCGTTCTATCGAGAGATAAAGGATGTCGGCATCTCTGTACCACGCTGCCTGTATCTCGACCATGATCCAGAAACTCAGGCGTTTGTCCTGTTGATGCAGGATCTGGCGCCTGCGGAATCACCGTCCTGGGCAATATCGACTGAACAGGTTTGCGTGGCGCTGCAGGCGCTGCCAGCGTTCCATGCCCGCTGGTGGAACAAACCCGAATTGCGTACCAGGGACTGGATGGTGCAATTCGATAACCGCGAGTTCTTTGCCGCGTCGACCTCGGCTGCTGCCTCCGCTCGCAACATACTGCAGCAACACTATGGCCCTGACGCCAGTGTCTCCATCGAACTGATGGCCGCGGTGTCGGAACGCCTCGAGGTTCTGCTTTCTTATAACGCCTCTCGACCATTTACCTTCGTGCATGGCGATTATCACGGCAAACAGATGTTTTTCCCGACGGCCGCAGGCGGCAGTTTTGCGGTCATCGACTGGCAGTTCCCATTCGTCGCTCAGGGTCCCTGGGATTTCGCTCGACTGGCAGCCATGTGTCTTGAAACGCCAGCGAGACGGGACCATGAAAAGGCGCTGCTGGCAGACTACCTCGCCGGCCTGCACCAGCACGGTGTTGCAGATTACCATTCAACTGACCTCGAGATGGACTACCGCATGGGGTTAACGATCAGCCAGATGATTATGTCCATTGCTCACGGGGATACTGACGTCAGTTTATTGGAACAGGAATGCGGCAGCCTCGGTGTAGACTGGCGAGACGCCATGTTGCTGCGAACCCAGCGCGCAATTGAGGAGTGGGATGTACTTGCCTTTATCAAATCACTCTAACCCCCTACAATCGTCATAGTGACAAGGGGAAAAATATGACAGACCTGGAAAGTTTTAGAGCATCCACTCGTGCCTGGCTGGACGAAAATTGTCCTCCTGGCGCCCGTGGACCGGGCGAGGTCCCGAACGGTTCGACCAAGATTGAAATACAGGATGCTGATACCCGCCTGTGGCTGGAGAGGATGATCGAGAAAGGCTGGACTGTCCCGGCCTGGCCCAAGGAGTACGGCGGTGGTGGCCTGAGCAAAGACGAATACGTGGTGCTGCTGGAAGAAATGAAACGCATCAACGCGAGACCCGCACTCTCCGGTTTCGGTACGTCCATGATAGGACCAACGCTGCTGGAATATGGTACTGAAGAACAGAAGCAGCGCCACATACCACGGATCGCGCGTGCGGAGGTCGAATGGTGCCAGGGTTACAGTGAGCCGGGCTCCGGATCCGATCTGGCCAGCCTGCAGACCCGGGCTGTCCTTGATGGTGACCATTACGTCATCAACGGGTCAAAGATCTGGACATCCGGTGCTCACAACGCTGACTGGATGTTTATTCTTGTACGCACCGACACAGAAGCGCCGAAACACGAGGGCATCAGTTTCATGCTGTTACCCATGGATCAACCGGGCATAGAGGTGCGGCCTATCAAGCTAATCAGCGGGAACTCACCGTTCAACCAGGTTTTCTTTTCCGATGCAGTGGCCGCCAGAGACGACCTGGTCGGCGCCCTGAATCGAGGCTGGACTGTCGGCAAGCGACTCCTGCAGCATGAACGCTCCGGGATGGATCAACTGCTGCGGGGCGGCACCAGCTCCAGTGACTCAACCCTGGCCAGCATCGCCAGGGAGTACGTCGGCGAGATCGATGGCAGGATTGCCGATCCCAGCATGAGAACTCAGGTCCTTCAGCATGACATGGTCCTGCGCTGTCTGAATCTCACGAAACGCCGGGTCATCGAGGAGTCTGCTGATGGCAGTACACCAGGACCAGCCACCTCAATCTTCAAGGTCATGACCACTGACCTGGAAAAGATCCAGTACGATCTGGCCACAAGCCTACGCGGATCACAGGTATTCGGCTGGGACGGCGATACCTTCTCCGAACCAGAGCTGGAAGACCTGCGACTGCTGCTGTCATCTCGCGCAGCATCGATATACTCCGGCAGCACCGAAATTCAACGCAACATTATCGCTAAACGAGTACTGGGATTGCCTGACTGATGTTTGATCTACCGCCTTTCTTTCAACTCGCCCTGCTGGCCTTTGCTGTGCAGTGGTTGATGCTCATTCCCTCGTGGATCTTTCACACAGAGAAATACTTTGACCTCACCGGCAGCCTGACTTACATCACGCTCGCCGTTCTGGGCATGTCCATGCTGGGTAACGATGATCCACGCTCCACCCTGATCGGACTCCTGGTCATCATCTGGGCTGTCCGCCTTGGGAGTTTCCTGTTCGGACGGGTATCAAAGGCCGGGGAGGATCGACGGTTCCGCAGGATCAAGCAGAGTTTCCCACAGTTACTCATGGTCTGGTCATTGCAGGGTGCCTGGGTAACCATCACATTCAGCACTGGTCTTGCTGCCATGACCAGTGACTTCTATGAACCCCTCGGTTTATTCGCCGCTGTCGGCGTAGCCTTGTGGCTGGCCGGTTTTGCGATAGAGGTAATCGCTGATCGCCAGAAAACCAGGTTCCGGCGTGATCCGGAGAACCAGCAGCGATTTATCCAATCAGGACTGTGGGCCTACTCTCGACACCCGAACTACTTCGGCGAGATCATGCTCTGGACCGGTATTGCCGTGATTGCCCTCCCCGTTCTGCACGGGTGGTGGTATCTGACGTTGATATCACCCGTGTGGGTGTTTCTGCTCCTGACCAAAATCAGTGGTGTACGCCTGCTGGAGCTGCGCGCTGACAAAAGCTGGGGGGACGACCCTGACTACCAGGCTTACAAAGCACGAACTCCCGTACTGTTCCCCAAGCTCGGTTAACATCAGATCACGGGAAATGCACTCCTCTAGCCAGTAATCGCGAGGGTAACCACTGTTCAACGTCACTATCTGCGTTTAGAGCCGGTCACCTGCTGTCGTGTCAATTCGCAGGTCTATTTCACATATCAGTAGTGACGGATCATCGCTGTCCCCTGGATATCAATAAGGACTCGCTGGCCACCGAACCCAATAAATGACTCGCCGCAATCAGCCACAAGGCGATAAACTAACGAATACTGAGAGATGGAGTCCACATGCTGATCAAACCACTGCCAGCCGCGCTAGGCGCGGAGGTCACCGAGGTTGATCTGGCCAACCTCAGTGAACAGGACTTTAACGTACTCTACGAGGCGTGGCTGCAACATTGCGTTCTCGTCATTCGCCAACAATCCCTGACCGAGCAGTCGCTGGTAGACTTCAGCCAGCGTCTTGGCGAGCTCGAACTGCCGCCAGGCAGCGAAACCAGGGTTACCGGGGACGGTGGAGCCTCCCTGCCGGAAATCTGGACAATATCGAATGTTAAGGTCAATGGTGAGGCCATCGGTGCCCTGGGAAACCTTGAAGCCGACTGGCATTCCGACATGTCCTACCGGCCTGATCCCCCGGCAGCCAGCGTGCTTTACGCAAGGGAAATCCCCAGCCGTGGTGCCAACACTTGTTTCGCCAACATGTATGCAGCTTTAACTGAGATGCCTGAGGCTCTCAGGACAGGTATTTCCTCGCTGCATGTTCAGCATGATTCAGCCTACACCAGTGTCGGAACTCTCAGGGCAGACGCCCGCGAGGTTCAAGCACTTGGTGACGTGGAAGGCGCAATTCATCCCACGATACTGAGGCACCCTGAGACTCATCGAGATGCACTATTCATGGGGCGTCGCCTCAACGCCAGTGTTGTCGAATTACCCGCAGACGCCAGTGAACAGCTGCTGGACGAAGTCTGGGAACACTGCAGCAACCCACGCTTCGTCTATGAACACGTCTGGCAGCTGGGTGACCTGGTGATGTGGGACAACCGTTGCACCCTGCACCGCCGCGATGCCTTCGATAACCGTGAACGTCGCGTCATGTGGCGCACGCAGATCAAAGCCACCCACGTCGCCTGAGGCAATCTGTTATGGAGTGGTTAAAGGTTCATTGGCTGGCATGCCTGCTGTTGCTGGTGTATACGGCCATCCTGATCAGGAATGCCTGGATAGGGCGCCAGGCAAGCACAGGTATGGATGCCTACTATGTCGGCAATCGCAGCATGGGGGGCATCGCCATCGGGATTTCCTTCTACGCGACCTTCGCGTC